>NZ_CBRA020000050.1:0-77037 GCF_000469945.2 Paenibacillus sp. P22
CCATCTCGCCGCACAGCCAGCGGCCGTCCAGCAGCGCGGCGCCGAACACGGTCTCCGGCCGGCGCAGGTCAGGCTCTCCATGAATGGCCATGCCGAGCTGCCTCTCAAGAGCAAGTCGGCCTTCATTGTCTGGCTGGCCAGGCGCTCCCGTCTTGGCGTAGCGCACGCGGAAAGTGCGCTCGCCGGCGGACAGGCCGGCTGCCCGCTCCAGCAGCTCCTCCGGCGAAGCGGCGTCGATCTCGATCCTGAGGCGCTGCTTCAGGAAGGGGCTGCGGCTGGGATCGAGCCGGCGGCTGTGGATGAAGGCATCGTGATCCGGCGGCAGAGTCAGTCCCGGGAAGAGACAGCGAAGCTCCAGGGAGCAGAGCTCGGCCTCGGATTCGTGGCAGGCATAAGTATAGAGATAACGAAGGTTCTCGCTGTTAATAGGCATAGAGGATCGGTTCCTTTTCGTCGTTCAGGCATGAGGAAGGCGGAATCTCCCGTCTTCAGGAGCATCCGCTATCGGAATCTTCATTGTACCTCTCCAGCACGGAGGCCGCCATAGAGGCGACAGCTGCCCGCAGCTCCGGAGGCGACAGCACCTCCGCATCCAGTCCCATTCCGTAGAAAAAGCGGACCGCCCATGTCCATTCGGCGGCCGGGCAATCGAAGCGGAGCTCCCATTCCTCGTCTCCGACCTGCTCCACGAGTTCTCCGATATGCTCGTCCTGCTCAGCCAGCAGGGAGCCGCGGTAGGTGAGCCGGACCGCGATGGGAATCGAGCTGCCTGCAGCTGCGGCGACAGCCGAAGCCGCAGACAGCTCGCCGGGCACCTCAACGCGGAGAAGTGTATCTTCATCCGTGCTGCTGTCCCCGGCTGCGCCGGCAAGGCTGCTGCGAGGCGCTGCGCTGCTTTCCGCCTGCCCGCCTTTGCACTTGTTGCGGTCTCCCTCCTCCTCCAAAGGATGCAGCTCGTCCATCCGGTCGACGCGGAACGTTCGGGCTTCCCCATGCAGAGGGGAGAACGCCTCGCAGTACCAGAAGCCGTGCGCCGCAAACACCCGCAGCGGGTGCAGCTCCAGCCAGCGCCTGGTTGTCTGGGAGCGGTACAGCGTCCGGAAAATGCGCGACTCGGCAAGCAGCTCCAGCAGCAGCGGAAGCATAGGGGAACGGACGCTTCGCCGAGGCACCTCCAGATGCATTTTGCCCAAGATCGGCTCGATCTGCCGAAGCGTCTCCTCGGGCAGCAAGGCCCGGATCTTGTCCAGCACCGTCCAGCGTTCCCGGTTGAAAGGGCTGTCGCCGAAGCGGGTAACGGCATGCAGAGCGAACAGCGCCGTCAGCGCTTCCTGCGTATCGAGCTGAAGCGGAGGCAGCCGGTAGCCCTCCATGAGGCGGAAGCCTCCGCCGGGACCGGTCGCGGAGTAGAGCGGCACACCCATCTCAGAGAGCGACTGCATGTCCCGCAAAATCGTTCTCACAGACACCTCGAAACGCTCCGCGAGCTGCGAGGCTGTAAAGGAATTGCGCTGCAGCGCGATCAGCAGGGCGATGAGGCGGTCGTTGCGGTTCATGGGCGATCGGCTCCTTTGCCGTTTCTATACGCGGTGTCGCAATGGATAGAGGACGGGAGAGGCCGCGCTGGCCGTCAGCCTCTCGGCAGGAATCCTGTTCCCTCCAGCGTTCTCTATCATGCAAACGGCTGCCCTGCCGGGAGTTCCTCCGGTCATTGGGACGGAGGTTCCGGATCAGGTCGGCAGCGACAGCTGCGAATTTTTCGAGCTTCATAATACGATGGATCTTCCTCGATTCGGGCGATTACCTCTGCACCGATTATTTTATTAGATGTTCTCCGAAGATCAACAGCAAAAGCAGAAACAAAAAGTCATTCTTCTTTAACGCAGAAGCGAACGAGCCTTGGCTACCACAGCCAAGGTTCGTCCGCTTCTAACTTTTAAACGAAGTTTAACTTCCGTGGATCCGCTAGCTAATACTATGATATAAAGACGAACAGGAGGTGCGCCCGATGGCGGCACGCGCAAGAATTCTCTACATCGAAGACGACGCCGAGATCGGCGCCTGGCTCGCGGACGATCTTGTCCGGAGAGGCTACGAGGTGACGTGGCTGCAGTCGGGCGAGAAGGCGGAGGAGCATGCCGGAGCGGCCGACGTAGCCGTTCTGGACGTCATGCTGCCGGGCCTCGACGGCTTCTCCGTCGGCAGGAGGCTCAAGAAGCGGCGCCCCGAGCTGCCGATCCTGATGCTGTCCGCCCGCACAGCGGTCGAGGACAAGCTGCACGGTCTCGGCTTCGCGGACGATTACGTGACCAAGCCGTTCCATCCCGACGAGCTGGCCGCCAGGCTGGAGGTGCTGCTGCGCCGATCGGGGCAAGGCGGCGAAGATGCGGTCCTCATCGGCCATCTGGAGGTGCGCCCCCGGGAGCTGACGGTAACGGATTCCCGCAGCGGGGCCGAGATCGCTCTCACCCCCAAGCAGCTGCAGATTTTGCTGTACCTGCTTCGCCATGCCGGGCGCATCCTGACCAAGGAGCAGATCTACGAAGCGGTCTGGGGAGAGCCATACATGGAAGGGGACAAAACCGTCATGGTGCATATCCGGTACCTGAGGGAGAGAATCGAGCTGGATCCGGCCCAGCCGCGGATCGTGGAGACGGTCCGGGGCATCGGATACCGGGTGAAGCCGTGAAAAGGCTGTTCGGGGCCGCGCGCCGGCCGTCTCTGCTGGTCCGATATCTTCTGATCATTGTGTCGGCCCTTGTCGTCCTGCCCGTCGCCCTGCTCATGGTGGGAACGGGGTCGGTCGTCATCTCCGGGCTTGTCTCCCCCAAGGAGAGGGACAACCCTTATGCGGACACGAGCAGGCTGATCGAGGAGTGGCACCGGGAGGCGGCCTCGCTCCGGCATGCCGATCCGGAGACGATCGTCCGCAGCCTGGAGTCGTGGCACAGCCGCTATCCCAGGTCCAGCGTCTTCTGGGTAGACGGCGGGAGCCGGCTGCGGGCAAGCCTCCCCTTCAACGAAGACCTGCCCCGGGTGTGGTCATCCGTGTACACGGTGGATTTCATGAAGGAAGCGGTCAACGGGACAAAATATTCGGTCGTGGCGTTCATCGGCAAGGATGGCGAGCAGGGCTTCATGGCCATGCAGGTGCCCCGATACCTCACGCTGCCTTATGGACAGCGGCTGGGGATGCTCGGAGGAACCGCATACACGGCCGGCGCCATTGTCCTGCTGGGACTGTTCCTCACGGTCAGCTTCTTGTTCTTCAATCGCATCCGCAAGCGGCTGGTAAGGCTGCAGGCGGCGATGGAGCAGCCGTCGGGCAGCGGGCTGCCGCTGCCTGTGGAGGTGTCGGGAGCGGACGAGGTCGGCCGCCTGGAGGAGAGCTTCAACGGCATGATCCGCGAGCTCGAGGCCGGACGCCGCCGCGAAGCCGAGGAGGAGTCGCTGCGGCGCGAGCTTGTGGCGCGGCTGTCGCATGATCTGCGCACCCCGCTCACCGTCGTGCGCAGCCATGCATACTCTCTGGAGCGGGAGCCGCTGAGCGACCAGGGACGCAGGTCGGTGGCGCTGATCGGCGGCAAGCTGGATTACCTGTCGCAGCTGATTGAGAATCTGTTCTCCTACAGCCTGCTGTCCGCGGGCAAATACGCCTACCGCCCGGAGAAGACGGATATCGTGCGGCTGGCGAGAACGCAGCTGGCCGCCTGGTATCCCGCCTTCGAGCAGGCCGGCATGGAATTGGAGCCGGAGCTTCCGGATGCTCCCGTCTATTGGCATACCGATCCTCACTGGCTGGAGCGGGTGCTGGACAATCTGCTGCAGAACGCCCTCCGGCACGCTGCTTCGGGAGGCTGGACGGCTGTCCGCATCGTCGGGGACGGGGGAGGCCGGCTCCTCATTGAGGATAAAGGGCCGGGACTTGGCGGCGACTCGCCGAACAAGGGAAGCGGGCTCGGCCTGTCCATCGTGCAGCTGATGCTGAAGGAGATGGGTCTGCGCAAGGAAGTGAGCTCCGGCGAAGGAGGAACGACGGTTGCGGTCAGGCCGGAACAAACGGACTGATGAAAACTGTTTGTTCGGGTGCAAAAAACAATGAAAGAGCCGGGGAGCAGCGCTCCCGGCTCTATTTGTCTACATGCGGATATCCTGCTCGACAATTTCCAGCGTCTCTCCGTCCAAGTACAATCCGATCGGACCGAGCAGCTCGTCCATGGACGTGTTCAGAGTTACCTTGTAGATTGTACGATCGCTTGAGATTTGGGAATTCGTGTCGGCATCATAAGGGAGTCTGGATTTCTGGACGGGAGCCGTCCGCCAATCCGTCGTTACGGTTTTCTTCGTGTTCTGGGACAGGCTTTCCCAGGCGGCTTTTCGGATTGATTGGAAAAGCTCCGTCTGGGAGTCCACTAGCGCACCCCTGCCCGGAACGGCAGAGGATGATCCCACTATTCCGGCTGACCGGCTTTCCGAGGGGAGTGGCTCTTTCGACGAGGACGGCTCGCCGATATCGCCTGAGCCTTGAATCGGGATCGCGGCTGCCAGCATGAGCGCGAGGGCAGTCGCTTGCACAGATAATTTCATCCTCCTATCCCTCCTTAATGATTCCTAAGACGCAGTCGCTTTGCGGAAGGTTGCCCGCTTTTTAACCGCTTTTTAACCTCGGCCCGTCCCGGATTTTAACCTCGGCCCGTTACGATGGATGCAGAGGTGATTCCTGATGAAGATGATGAAGCAGGCAAGCGGCTCCTGGCTGCTGGAAACGAAAGGGCTGACCAAGAAGCTTGGCGGCAAAGCGGTGGTCCGCGATGTGGATCTGCGGATCGGGGAAGGCGACATCTACGGCTTTCTCGGCCCCAACGGAGCCGGCAAGACGACGACGATCCGCATGCTGCTCGGCCTTGCCAAGCCGACGAGAGGCGGCGTGACGGTATTCGGAAAGAGCTTGGCGGCGAACCGGATGGAAATACTCCG
Organism: Paenibacillus sp. P22; assembly: GCF_000469945.2. Classification (NCBI taxonomy): domain Bacteria; kingdom Bacillati; phylum Bacillota; class Bacilli; order Caryophanales; family Paenibacillaceae; genus Paenibacillus; species Paenibacillus sp. P22. The sequence continues at coordinate 4,978 of NZ_CBRA020000050.1, forward strand.
TCATGTCGGCTCGCTGGTTGAATATCCGTCGTATTACGGCCATCTGACCGGTACGGAAAATCTGGAGGTCATTCGCCGGCTCCTGGACGTGCCCAAGGAGAGAATCGCCGAGGCGCTGTCGATCGTGCGGCTGGAGAAGGATGCCGGCCGCGCCGTCAAAGGCTACTCGCTCGGGATGAAGCAGCGGCTCGGCATCGCGGCTGCGCTGCTCGGCAACCCGAGGCTGCTCATTCTCGACGAGCCGACCAACGGCCTCGATCCGGCGGGCATCCAGGAAATGCGCGAGCTGATCAAAAGCCTGCCCGGCCAGCGGGGAGTGACGATCCTGCTCTCCAGCCATCTGCTCTCGGAGGTCGAGCTGATGGCGACGAAGGTGGGCATCATCCGCAGCGGCAGCCTGATCTACCAGGACAGCATCGCCAGCCTCAAGGCGAGGACGGCCGGCAGGATCCGCTTCTCCGTCAGCGAGCCGGAAGACGCTTGGAAGCGGCTGCTGGAGCTCGGGTTTGAAGCCGAGCGCGACCAGAGCAGGCTGACGGTAGGCGGCGCGGCCGACCGGACGGTAGCTCCATCGTGGCGGAACTCGTGAGGTGCGGCCACTCCGTGTACCGGGTGGAGGAAGAGCGTTCGTCCCTCGAGAGCGTCTTCCTGGAGATGACCGGGACGGGAGGCAGCCTGTGATCGGCCGCATGCTCTCGGTGGAGCTGCTCAAGATCCGCCGCAAGCTGTTATGGATGCTTGCCGCGCTCGGCCCCGTCGGCGTCATCGGCCTGCAGGCGGTCAACTACGGCTTGCGGTACGATTACTTGATGAAGCTGTACGGAGATTCTCCATGGGAAGGTCTGCTGCAGCAGGTAGGATCCCTTATGCTGCCGGCTTTGTTCATCGGCCTGGCGCTGGTCGCCTCCATGTCCGCGGGCATCGAGCATCAGGCCGGCGCCTGGAAGCAGCTGCTCGCTCTTCCGGTTACCCGGCTGCAGGTGTTCGGGGGCAAAGTGATGCTGTCGCTCCTGCTGCTGCTGGCCTCCTGCACGCTGCTCCTGCTGCTGACTCTCGGAATGGGCTTGCTGCTCGGCTTCGATCCGCAGGTTCCGTGGGCGGAAATCGTCCGCCAGTCTTACCTGCCTTACTTGGCCGCGCTCCCCTTCATCGCCCTGCAGAGCTGGCTGTCGATCGTCATGGCGAATCAGGCGCTGCCGCTTACCGTCGGCACGCTCGGCATGGTGCTCTCCATGTTCAGCTTGCTGATGCCGGCCTGGATGCCCTGGGGCTGGCCGGACCGGGCCGTACGCTCCGCCGATGCCCTTCAGGCTGCCGGCTCCGGGCTCGCGCTCGGCGTATTCGTGCTGCTGATCGGTTATGCCCATTTTGCCCGAAAGGACGTGAGCTGACATGGCGAGGTTATTGGCATCGGAGTGGATCAAGCTGAGGCGCTCCATCATTTGGCTGCTGCTGCCTGCAAGCCCGCTGCTGGCTTTCGTCGCCAGCTGGAGATCCAGTCTCGACAGCGGGGGCGCCCAGGCTTGGAGGGAAGTGCTCGCAGTCGGCGCGATGGTGCACGGCTACCTCTTTCTCCCGCTGCTGGTCGGCATCTTCGCGGCACTGCTCTGCCGCTTCGAGCATGCTTCCGGCGGCTGGAAGCAGCTGCTCGCCCTCCCGGTCCGGCCTGCGGCTGTCTATGGAGCGAAGCTTGCGGCGATCATGGCGCTGGCCGCCATCCTGCAGCTGCTGATGTGCGCCGCCATTGCCGGAGCCGGGCTGCTGCGCGGGCTGGATGCTCCCGTTCCTTGGGGCATGATCGGCATGTCGGCTTTCGGAGGCTGGCTCGCCTGCCTTCCTCTGGCCGCCCTCCAGTTGCTCGCGTCCACCGCTTTTCAGAGCTTCGCGGCGCCGCTCGCGGTCAACGTCGTCTTCACGATCCCCAACATGCTCGTCGCCAACTCGCGGGACTTCGCTCCCTGGTACCCGTGGGTGCAGCCGCTGCTGGCCATGGTGCCGCAGGATACGTACGGCTTCGGCGCGTTCAACGTCTCGCTGGAGACTTTGCTCGCCGTTATCGGGGGCAGCTTCCTCGTCTTCCTCTGCTCCGGCTTGCTGTATTTCGTCCGGAGGGCGGTTTGACGTAGGCGGGCGGGTATCCGGGCCGAAGAGCGGCGGGATCGGTCCCCGGCCTTGAAAGGGCCATGCTTGACGGATTGAAAGCCGGGGAACGGATTCCCGGACGCAAAAAAAGCGGCTCCGAAACGCCAGTCAGGCGCTTTGGAGCCGCTTTTGCTTTTTTATTTGCATTCAGTCTGCATCACCGCATTCAGCCGAAGTAGCTCTTCATCGCATTGGACCAGGCGTAGCCGGTCGTCGCGTCCCAGTTGATCGACCACGTCATGACGCCGCGGAAGCCTGCGTAGCCGGCCGGAGTCTGCAGCTTGTAGCCGCCGCCGAACGACTGGCCTTTGGTGATGTAGTTCAGAGCCTTCACGATGTCGGCCGGAGCGGTGTAGCCGCCGCCCGCAGCGGCCGGCGAGGACGGCAGCCCGATGGCGACTTGATCCGCGCGCAGGGCGGGGAACATGTTGGCGGCGTTGCCGGCGACCGCGAACCCTTTCAGCAGCACCTCGGCCATGGCGACCTGGAAGTCGGCCGTGCCCTGGGAATAGGACTTGCCGTCGAGCGCTTGCATGGAGCCGCTGTTGTAGTGCTGGACATGGATGTAGTCGAGCTGGTCGCGGACGGCGTAGATGACGGGCAGGTAAGCTCCCCAAGGTCCGCCGTAGGCGATCTGGCCGCCTTGGACGTAAGCCGTCTCGGGAGCCATCGTCAGGTCGAAGCCGGAGCCGTATGCCGTCATGATTTCCTTGATGGCGGCGATCAGATTGACGATTTTGGGCGTCGTCGGATTTTTGAAGTCGGAATCGCCGGCGTTCAGGGAGAGAGAGGCGCCTTCCAGGTCGATGTCGATGCCGTCGAAGCCATAGGTGTCGATGATGGATTTAAGAGAGCTGACGAAGCTGGCCTTGTTCGCCGCCGTTTCCAGATCCACCGTGGCGTTGGCGCCGCCGATGGAGATGTGGACGCGCTTGCCTTGGCTTTGCAGGTAGGCGACATCGGCCTTGAACTGCGCCGGCGTCGTCTGGAACGGGGTAAACGTGAGCGTCGCGTGGTCGCTGAGCGTCTCGGCGAAGCTGACGTTGATGACGTTGAAGTTGTTCGAAACATTTCGCAGCGGGATGACGCCGGAGCCGTTGTCGAAGTTATGCCAGTAGCCGACGACCACTTTGCCGGTGGACGGAGTCGCGGTCGGCTTCGGCGTCGGAGTCGGGGTCACGGTAGGAATCGGAGTCGCGGTCGGAGTGGCTGTCGGTTTCGGAGTGGCCGTAGGGGTCGGGGTTACGGTCGGTTTTGGAGTCGGAGTCGGCGTGACGGTCGGAGCCGGTGTAGCGCTAGGCGTCGGAGTCGGCGTCGTGCCGCCGGTCGCCGTCCAAAGCGCCGGCACGTTCGGCGGCTCCCAGCCCGCAAGGGCGGTATGGGATTGCAGGCATTTGTAATCCTTGCCGCTGTACGTGACGACGTCTCCCGTCTTGTAGGCCGTTCCGGGTGTCCAGGCCGCGGCGCCGAATACGGTGGCCGGCAGCAGCGAGACGAGCAGCAGAAGGACGAGCGTCAGGGCCAAGCCTTTGCTTTTCATAAGTGCATCCCCTTTCGTAGCGGCTCCTTCGTGGAGTCCGCTTCTCTATTGGACCACGAAAAGACATGGCGGATAAGGGATAAATTTCATAGAGGACAGGGCATATTTTCCTTTGTCGAGTCTTTTTCGGTTCGAAAAGGCGCCAGGAGGGATGGTATAATAGCTTATCTTATCGTTGAAGACGATTTCTTTATCTAACAAGGAGCCTCATCATGCGAATCGGATTTCGTACCTGGAAAACCGCCGTCGGAGTCAGCCTGTCCGTCCTCCTCGCGCAGCAGCTCGGACTGCTCAACTTCGCATCGGCGGGCATTCTGACCCTGCTCTGCATTCAAAAGACCCGCAGGCAGAGCCTGTCGGCCATATTGGACCGGCTGTTCGCCTGTTTGATTTCCATCGCCCTGTCGGGAGCTTTCTTTGAATGGGCCGGTTATTACGCGCTTCTGTTCGTTCCCATCTATTTGATCCTGATTCCCCTCTGCGTGAAGCTCGGCATTCAGGGAGGCATCGCGAGCAGCTCCGTCATCATGATGCATGTATATATCCATGAGGGCGTGACGCTGAAATTTATCGGCAACGAGCTTCTTCTCATCCTGATCGGACTGGGGGTGGCGCTGATCGTCAATCTCTATATGCCCGGAATCGACCGCAAGGTGCGGGAGCTGAAAAACGGAATCGAGCAGCGCATGGAAAATATATTGCGCGAGCTGGCGCTGTATCTGAAGGAAGGAAGCACTCGCTGGGACGGACGCGAGGTGCTCGAGCTGGACAAGCTGCTGGACGAGGCGCGGAGCCTTGGAATCCAAGCGACCGAAAACGACTTCAGCGGGCGCCGCAGCTTGTTCTATGCCTATTATGAAACCCGCCGCAGGCAGGTGGAGATTCTGAAGGTGCTCATCCCGCTCTGCTCGCAGGTCGACGGAAGGCTGGAGCAGGGGGAGCGCATCGGCGGCTTCCTGCTGGACCTGGCCGACAACTGGAATTCCATTCCGGGGGGCCGGGATTACCATGCCAAGCTGCGCGCCATCCGCGATTATCACAAGGAGCTCCCGCTGCCGGAGACGCGCGAGGAGTTCGAGACGCGGGCGACCCTGTACGGCCTTGCGAACGAGCTGGAACGGTTCATTCTGACGCTGGCGTAGGCCGGCGCAGAGGGGCCGTTTTTTTTTTCTTTACTGGAGAAGAGGGTTTCTATCTTTACAAAAGGAACATCAATTCCTGACATTCCCATGAATCTGGACCGGTACGCTTGCAAAAGTGCAATCTTATCCGAATAGGCAGGTGTGGGGAAATGAAACCATGGTTACGAAAAAGTGTCGGCATTGTGCTCTCCGCCGCGCTCGCTGTCGGCATCTCGCTGCCGGGCGCTCGGGAAGCGCAGGCGGCGGTCGAGGAAACGCCGGTCAAGCTCGTGGAAGGAAACAGCTCCTGGAAGTATCTGGAGACTCCTTCCGATCAAGGAAGCGTCTGGAGGAACGTGTACGACGATACGGCCTGGACCAGCGGCGCCGCGCCGCTCGGGTATCCCGTGCGCGCCGAGACGGCAACGTCGAAATTCGGCGGCATCGCGACGACGATCGGATACGGCGGCAACAGCAGCAACAAATACTTGACGACCTATTTCCGCAAAACGATTCAAGTCAGCGGAGCGGCGGACTACAAGCGGTTCGTCGGCAGCTTCGGCGTCGACGACGGCATGGTGCTCTATGTCAACGGTGCGGAAATCGCCCGCTACAATATGCCGGAGGGGCCGATCAGCTACACGACGCTGTCGGTGGAGGGCAAGGCGGCACCGCTGTTCTTCGATGACGTCGATCTGACGGACAAGCTGGCGGGCGTCGTCAAGGAAGGCGCGAATCAGATCGCCGTCGAGGTGCATCAGCAGAGCAAGAGCAGCTCGGACCTGTACTTCGACATGGAGCTGACGGCGTACAAATCGCCGGCGCAGCCGCCGGTCGAGCCGTCCAAGTCGCCGCTGCCCCAGTCGGTAGCGCTGACATTCAACGGCGATCCGCGCACGGAGCTGGGCGTAGCCTGGTACACGTACGAGAACTACCCCGGCACGAAGCTGCAGGTCGCCGAGAAGGCCGCCGCTGGCGCAGGGACGGAATTCCCGGCGGACAAGGCGGCGACGTTCGAGGGGACGTCGGAGCGGATCGAGACGTTCCAGACCAAGGCGGACAAGACTGCCGCCAAAAAGACGGCGTACATCAGCCATAAGGCGAAGGCCGCCGGCCTGAAGCCGGGCACGGACTATGTCTATCGCGTCGGCGACGGCGAGGACGGCCATTGGAGCCCGGCAGGCTCCTTCCGTACGGAAGCGGCGCAGCCGGAAGGCTTCACATTCCTCTACACGACGGATTCGCAGGGAACGACGGAGGCGGACTTCGCCACTTGGGCGCATACGCTTCAGGAAGGAATCGCGCGCTTCCCGCAATCGGCCTTCATCGCCAATACGGGCGATCTGGTCGACAACGGGGATCTCGAGGAGCAGTGGAGCTGGTTCTTCAACAAGCCCAAGGAGCTTCTGATGAGCCGGCCGCTGGTGCCGCTCGTCGGCAACCATGAATCCAAGAACTACAATGACTACGCGCAGCATTTCAATCTTCCGAACGTGTCGCAGACGGGCGCCAAGCCGGACGGCTCCGTGTATTCCTTCGACTACGGCCCGGCGCACTTCATGGTCGTCAATACGGAATATTCGCTCGTCAGCAGCACCGAGGAGCAGAAGCAGATTTACCGCAATCAGGTGCAATGGCTGAAGAGCGAAGCGGCCCGCACGGACAAGAAATGGAAGATCGTCCTGCTCCACAAATCGATGTATTCGGTGGCCAACCACTCCAGCGACTCCGATGTCCTGAGCTTCCGCCAGGACCTGACGAAGGCGTTCGACGAGATGGGCGTCGATCTCGTGCTCGGCGGCCATGACCATACGTATGCGCGCAGCTATCAGATGCTGAACAACGTGCCTCAGACTGACATCGCGCCGGATTCCGGCGGACAGGTCGTCGATCCGAAGGGCACGCTCTACCTCATCACGAACGCGGCAGGCGACAAGCGCTACAACGTGAAAACGGGAACGACGTTCCCTTATGCCGCCAAGTATGATCAGCCCGGCAAGGAAATGTTCACCGGCGTGCGGGTGACGGAGGATGAAATCAGCTTCCAGGCCTACACGACGACGGAGGCAGGCAGCACGGATGCGTACGATGCCTATGGAATCAAGCGTACGGATGCCGCTCCCGCACCGGTGCAGCATGCGGCGTGGTCCGTCAATGCCGACGGCAAGCTGCAGCTGGAATGGACGGCTCCGGCCGGCGCGGCTCCCGCGGCTTACCGGATTTATGAGCAGAAGGACGCGCTTGGCGCGAACTGGAATGCTACGGTGAACCATGAAGCAGGCAAGACGAGCTACGTCTATGTACTGGAAAATGCCGATCCAAAAGGCCAATATGAGCTGGCTATCCGTGCGACCGGCGGCCGCGGCAATTCGGCCGCGGTTGCGGTGAAGCCGAATGAAGCCGTTCAGCCAAGCGCAAGCCCGTCGGCGAGCCCGACGCCAAGCGCAAGCCCATCGGCAAGTCCGAGCGCAAGCCCGTCGGCAAGTCCATCGACGAGCGCCGGCGCCAACCCCGAGTCCGACAACGGGTCCGGTCTGGACCCCGAGCGCAAGTCCGTCGCCGAGCGCAAGTCCGAGCGCAAGCCCGACGCCGACGCCAAGCGCAGCGCCGAGTGCAAGCCCGACGCCGACACCGGCGCCGAGCATGACGCCTGCACCGGCGAAGGACGTTCCAGCGACCCATTGGGCTTATGCCAGCATCGCCCGGGCGATGGAGCTTGGCATCGCTCAAGGTTATGAGGACGGAAGCTTCCGTCCCGAACGCTCGGTCAGCCGTGCGGAGCTTGCCGTGCTGCTCTCGCGGGCGATGAAGCTGCCGGAATCCGGCAGCCCGTCCGCCTTCAAGGATGCTTCGAGCATCCCGGCCTGGGCGCGCGGCGCTGTCGCGGGAGCCGCTTCCTCCGGCTGGATCGGCGGCTACGAGGACGGCAGCTTCCGTCCGGATCGTCCGATCAGCCGTGCGGAGCTTGCCGTAATCGCCGCCAAAGCGGCCGGACTCAAGACGGTCGCCGGCGAGAAGCCGAGCTATCTGGATCTGGCCGGCATTCCGGTCTGGGCCCGCCCTTCGGTCGCTGCGCTGCAGCAAGCCGGACTGATGGGCGGCGTCGGCGGCAGCCTGTTCGCTCCGGCGGAGCCGGTGTCGCGCGCTCAAGCCGCGGCGCTGCTGGTGAAGCTGGCTGCCCAGCAGGCTGCCTGAGCAAGCAGGAGCTCGGATTTCGGGCAGCGGTTTAAAAGAATAAACGCAAGCGAGGCGATCAGATTCTGATCCCGGCGCTTGCGTTTTTTTATGAAGAGAGGGTAGCACGGCTTGGGGCCGAAGGGGGCGTCAGCCGCTGTCCGCGGCGTCCTGCGTTTCGGATACCAGCGTCTCGATGAAGCGCTCGGAGCTCTTGGACAGGTAGCGGTCCCGCCGCCAGACGATGCCGACCTCGGAGTGGAAGCTCTCGCCGTCGAGCTCGCGCAGCTCGATCCCGGCCATCTGGAACGAGGACAGCACGGAGCGCGGCAGGACGGTCGCTCCGATGCCTTCCGAGACGAGGGCCAGAATGACGGCGACGCTGGAGCATTCGCACAGGACATGCGGCTCGCAGCCGGCGCGGCGGAATTCCTGCAGCAGCTTTTCATGCATGGCGGTTGTCCGCTCGGTCTTCAAGGTGAGAAAAGGATGCTTGGCAAGCTCGGCGAGCGTAATCGGACCGGGACGCGCGAGCGGCCAGCCGGACGGCAAAATGGCGGTGAACGGATCGGAGGGCAGATAGGCGATCTGATAAGCGGACGGATCGGCGTCGAACTCGAACGGCAGCCGGGTGACGATCAGCTCGATCTCTCCCGCGTCGAGCTCCTGTCCGAGCGAGAAGTGGTCGCCTTCATGAACCTTGAACGTCACCTCGGGATAGCGGGCATGGAACTGCCGGATCGGCTCCGGCAGCAGGGAGATGCAGGAAACGACGGCTCCGACGGACAGCACGCCGCGGATGCCCTCTCCTTGCTCGCGCACCTGCTGGAGCGCATCGGAGAATTCCCGCATGAGCCGCTCCGCCCTTTCGAGCAGCAGCTTGCCGGCGGCGGTAAGCCTCAGGCTGCGGCCGGTGCGGTCGAACAGCCTGACGCCGAGCTCCTCCTCCATCTGCCTGAGCTGGCGGCTGAGCGGCGGCTGCTCCATATGCAGGGCGCGGGCGGCCCGCGTAATCTGGCCTTCCCGGGCGATCGTCGCGAAATAATTCAGCTGGCGCATATCCATATCGAAATCCTCCTAGTTGGGGAACAATGGAAGAAAGGCCGCGAGCGGGCGCTCAGCGGCATCCATACCTGGAAGGTATGGGAAGCTGAATGAAACCGATCCTTTAACTATAGGGGATCAAGTGGTAGGATGACTAGTAGAAGAATGAACGGGACGCCCCCGGCGGGCAGACTCCCGGAGAGAGGAAGTTAAGAGTAATGGCATACGAATTCAAGCATGAGCGCACGGCTTCCCCGAGAACGAAGGAATCGCTTCAGGGCTCGGTATTCGGCACCCGCTTCACGGACCATATGTTTATTCTGGACTATGACAAAGGGCAGGGCTGGCATGACGGCCGCATCGTTCCTTACCAGCCGATCTCGCTGGATCCGGCGGCCAAGGTGTTCCACTACGGCCAGACGATCTTCGAAGGGCTCAAGGCGTACCTGACCGCTGACGGCCGCGTCCTGCTGTTCCGTCCCCGCAGCAACATCAAGCGGATGAACCTGTCCAACGCCCGCCTCAGCATTCCGCAGCTCGACGAGGAGCTCGTGCTGGAGGCGCTGCGCCAGCTGATCCAGGCCGAGCGCGACTGGGTGCCGTCGGAGGAAGGAACTTCCCTGTACGTGCGTCCGTTCGTCATCGCGACGCAGCCGACGCTTGGCGTCGCTCCTTCCCATCAGTACAAATTCATGATCATCCTCTCGCCGGTCGGCGCTTACTACGCAGAGGGCGTGAATCCCGTCTCCATCTACGTGGAATCCAGCTACGTCCGCGCGGTGCCTGGCGGCGTCGGCGAAGCCAAGACGGCGGGCAACTACGCGGCCGGCCTGCAGGCGCAGGAGGAAGCGACGGCCAAGGGCTACTCGCAGGTGCTCTGGCTCGACGGCGTGCACCGCAAATACATCGAGGAAGTCGGCAGCATGAACGTGTTCTTCGTCATCGGAGACAAGGTCGTGACGCCGGCGCTGAACGGCAGCATCCTGCACGGCATTACGCGCGACTCCGTCATTACGTTGCTGAAGCACTGGGGCTACGACGTGGAGGAGCGCCAGCTTTCCATGCAGGAGGTTGCGGACGCCTACCATGACGGCACGCTGAAGGAGGCGTTCGGCACGGGCACCGCCGCTGTCATCTCGCCGATCGGCGAGCTGTATTGGCAGGGCGAGGCGATGCCGGTCAACGGCGGCAAGACGGGCGAACTGTCCCAGCGTCTGTACGACGAGGTCACCGGACTGCAGCGCGGCGAGAAGGAAGATCCGTTCGGCTGGACGATGGAGCTGTAAAAGAGAACGGACAACGAGGTTTCGTTATCGGAGACACAGGGAAGCCCCTCGGACACTCTTCAAGCGAAGAGGCGTCCGGGGGCTTTTTCGTTGCGCCGATGGAAGAGCGGAAGAAGACGTCAAAAAAAGCCGTCCCCTTGGGGGGGGGGGCGGCTGAAAAACAAGCGAAAGTTCCGGAATCGTTCTGGAGAAACGAATGTGGTCGCCTTTGTCACCGGATTTCGACCGCAAAAATGGCAAAGAATCAGAGAAATACGGGGACAACAGCGATCGGAAGAATGATCCGCGAACGCAGCGACAACTTTTTCAGCGGCCTCCCCCTTGGGGGGCGACTTTTCGGCATTCCTCGACCCTCTAGGAGACGGCCTGCGCCTGTTCGGGAGCTCGATGATTCAGGATCGGCATCATGACCATCGCGCCGAGCAGGAACAGCAGCCCCGAGCCGCTGTAGATGGCTACGAGCGGGAATGCGCTCTTGAGCACCCCGGCGACGGACATGGAGATGACCATCATGCCGATGAACATCGGATTCAGCACGCCGTTCACCCGGCCGACGATCGATGGATGCGACCATTTCAGAATCATCGTGCTGATGCCGATGTGGATGCACGGGAACACGAGTCCGTTGACGAACTGGGTGACGAGCGTGAGCGTCACGCTCGTCGAGAAGCCGACGATGACCGTGCATACGGCTCCGACGAGCATGCCGGTCGCCAGCAGCAGCTGGGGAGAGACGCGCTTGGCGAATGTCGCCACGATCCCGCCCCCGATCAGCATGGCTACGCCGCTCACCATGAGGAGGTATTGGAGGAATTCTTTGTCCCGGCCTAGCCTCTCCGTCACGATGAACAGGTTGAGCGCTTGGGCGATGCCGACCGCGAGCCCGGCCAGAATGAAGGCCGCGCCGAGCATGCGGAGCACCTGGCTCTGCCAGACGTACCGGAACCCTTCCGCCAGCTCCCGGAGGAATTGCCCCTTCGTTGCCGCCGCCCGCGGCTGCGGGAGATCTTTGGGCAGCCGGACGAGGACGAGCGCCGAGAGCAGGAAGGCGACGCCCATGATGGCGACCGAAGTCTCCAGACCGAAGCGGCTGTAGACGAACGTGCCGAGCATGGGTCCCAGCACCATGAACGTCGCCTGCAGCGATTGGAACAGAGCCATGCCCTGCTGCATCTGCGTTTCCGGCACATGCTGCTTGAACAGCCTCATTCCGGACGGCTGGGAGAACTGCGACAGGATGGCGGAGATGAAGGCGACGAGGTACACCGACTCCCAAGAGCCGAAATGGATGGCCAGCAGGACGACGAACACGGAAACGGCGGACAGCAGATCGCACCAGACCATCGTCCGTTTGGGCGGCCAGCGGTCGGCGAACGTTCCGCCGATGAACGAGAAGACGAATATGGGTGCGAATTCGGCTACGCTGATAAGCGATATGGCGTACGGATCGTTGTTCGTTTTCTCGGCGACAAAGAGGAGGATCGCGAAGTTCCGCACCCAGATGCCGATCTGCAGAAGCATGCTGGATAGCAGGATCGTCTGCAGGAATCGGTTGCGGAAAAGGCTCGGAGGAGACTCCGCCGCGGATGGAATGCTCATGGTATCAACCACCTTTTCGGATGAAAAAAATTCGAGGCCGGGCAGGCTTGATTGACCTCCGCATCCATTGTATGTGCAATCCGATTCCAATTCAGGTCAAGTTTTCTTTTAATTGAATTTTCCTGAAAATAAACGGGCTAAAGTCAAGGAGCCGTGCCGCCAAGCCCGGCGAGGCCGGCCTCGTGAGCTTATCCGACGTATGACAACTGTCATGCGAAACAGATGATACGTTTGAATTCAAGTCCGCTCCCGCTTCCCTTAAGCTGAGAGCAGGAAGTCGAGCACGGCCGAGCGAGGCCGAACGGGAGTGGAACGAATGAAGCATGAGCCTGCCATCCAGATCGATAACGTGACGAAGCAGTTCAAAGATAAAAAAGCCGTCGACCGCCTCAGCCTGACGATCGAGAAAGGAAGCGTAACGGCGCTGCTCGGACCGAACGGAGCCGGCAAGACAACAACGGTCTCGATGATTCTCGGCTTGATGAAGCCGACGAGCGGCACGGTGAAGCTGCTCGGCGGAGATCCGCACGACCGGGCGGTGCGAAGCCGGATCGGGGCGATGCTGCAGGACACGAGCGTCATCGATGACCTCAAGGTCGGAGAGACGATCGACCTGTTCCGCAGCTACTACAGCCGGCCTCTCCCGCTGGAGCGGCTGCTGGCGATTTCCGGCCTCGGGCGCGGAGCGGGGCAAGCTGGCGGCGTCGCTGTCGGGAGGACAGCAGCGCAGGCTCGGCTTCGCGCTGGCTGCGGCAGGCGACCCCGAGGTGCTCTTCCTCGACGAGCCGACGGTCGGCATGGACGTCACGGCGCGCGCGCTGTTCTGGGATACGGTCCGGGCGATGGCCGGCAAGGGCAAAACCGTCCTGATGACGACGCATTACCTGGAGGAGGCGGATCAGATCGCCGACCGGGCGGCGGTCATCAGCCAAGGCAGGCTTATCGCCGACGGCACGCCGAGCAGCATCAAAGCCTCCGCGACGGGCCGCTCGATATCGTTCACGGCAGGGGAAGCGCTGACGCGCGATATGCTGCTCGTCGTTCCCGGAGTGGCGGATATCGACTGGAAGGGCAGCCGGGTGAGGCTGTACAGCACGGACACGGACCGGCTGATCGGCGTCCTGCTGGAGAGGAAAATGCCGATGCGGGACATCGAGATCCAAAGCGGAGGGCTGGAAGAAGCGTTTCAGAATCTGCTGAAGAAAGCCCAGTGACGCGGCGGGGTGATTCCCTGCAGCCTTCATAGAGGCGAGGCCGGGAAACGGCTGGACGCCGCTTTTTTAACCCAATTCCAAGGAGAGATTTCCGATGAGCCAAACCTATAGAGCGACATGGGCGCAGTGCCGCGCCGAAATGCTCCGCACGATCCGCAACCGCCGCTTCGTCTTTTTCTCGATTTTGATGCCGGCCGCTTTCTTTTTCATCTTCACCGGCACGATGGACGGAGGCGGAATGCACAACTGGGCGGCATATTACCTGATGTCGATGACCTCCTACGGCGTCGTCGGGGCGAGCCTGGTCACCTTCTCCCAGCGGGTGTCCAGGGAACGAGCCCAAGGCTGGATCCGGCTGCTCCGCATGACTCCGCTGCCTTCCGGCGCCTATGTCCTATCCAAGGCCGCCGCTCAAGGCGCCATCAATATCGGGCTTATTCTCGTCCTGTTCCTGACGGGCGGCCTGAGCAAGTCAATCGATCTGCCGGCGTCCGTCTGGATCGAGGCCGGCCTATGGATCTGGGCAGGCGGGTTCGCCTTCATGGCGCTCGGCATGCTGCTCGGCACGATGAGGAACAGCGACGTCGTGCAGGTGCTGGCGACGATTCTCTATATGTCCCTCTCCATCGTCGGAGGCTTATGGATGCCGACCTCCGCGATGCCGCAGATCATGCAGACGATCGCCAAGTTCACGCCGACGTACCGGATGGGCCAAGGGCCGTGGGCGCTCATCGGCGGGCAGCCGGTCGATTGGAGCGGGATCGGCGTGCTGGCTGTTTATATGATTCTGTTTATGGTAGTATCCGCTTATATCATGAAAAAACAGGAAGCGGTGTAGGATGGCCCCAAAAGGCAGGCGGCCCCGCTCGGGTCCGCCTATTTATTTTCCCCTCGTCTGGCTGGTTTACCTGACCTTCCCGGTCGCCAGCATCCTGCAGCTGCCCGCCGGGGAGCAGGCGGCTTCGTTCGGGCTGCTCGGCGCGTTCAGCGCCGTGTATGTCTACAGCTTCCTCAAGCCGAGGCATCGTCTCGCAGGCATTTTGCTGCAGCAGGCGATCATCGTTTATTTCAGCACGAGGCTCAGCATCAACTTTTTGTACATGGCGTTTTTTCCGTCCCCGATCATCGGCTTCCTCAAGTCGGGTCGGCAGGCGGCGGCCGGATTATCCGGCATGGCGCTCCTGTTCGCGGCGACGGCATGGCTGCAGAGAGATGAGATTCAAGGCGGAGACCTGCTGCAGCTCGTTCCTGCGCTGATCATCATGCTCGTCATGCCGCTCGGCATCCGGATAGGGATGAGGTCGCGCGAGCTGCGGAGCCGCTTGACCATGGCCGAGGAGGAGATCGCCCGCTTGTCCAAAAACGAAGAGAGGCAGCGCATCTCGAGAGACCTTCACGATACGCTGGGCCATACGCTGTCGCTCATTACGCTGAAGGGCGAGCTGGCCGAGCGGCTCGTGCGGGGAGACCCGGCGCGGGCCGAGCAGGAAGCCCGCGATATTCAGGCCGCCTCGCGGGCGGCCTTGAAGCAGGTCCGCGAGCTGGTGTCGGGGATGAACGGCGCGACGCTCCGGGATGAGCTGCTCCATGCGCGGCAGATTCTGGCGGCGGCGGGCATCGCGCTGAACGCAGGGAGCATGCCGCCCGAGGGGACCGTGCCCGCGCTTGCGGACAATATCCTCGGCATGTGCCTGCGGGAGGCGGTCACGAACGCGGTCAAGCATAGCAAGGCTTCCGAGCTTGAGATGGAGCGAATAAGACGAATTTTTCGTCTTATTCAATGGATTTAGGGTGAACAGGAGTGAATAAGACGAATTTTTCGTCTTATTCAATGGATTTAGAGTGAACAGGAGCGAATAAGACGAATTTTTCGTCTTATTCAATGGATTTAGGATGAACAGGAGCGAATAAGACGAATTTTTCGTCTTATTCAATGGATTTAGGGTGAACAGGAGTGAATAAGACGAATATTTCGTCTAACTCAAATGAACAGGATTGAGATGGGCGTCTAATTTTAAAAAGTTGGATGAACACAGTGATTGACGAACTTATCCGACGAATTGAAGGACGGATACAAAGGTTTCTCTCTACTCGTGTGCAAACGGAGATGTCCGAAGTAAGGGGTAGCGGCCGTTTTGCTTTTCGAGAATAGAATCCGTGCCAAACCCGCGGTTTCTCTCTTCTCCTGAGCAAACGGAGCTGTCCGGAGTAAGGGCCAGCGGCCGTTTTGCTTTTCGAGAATTAGAATCCGCGCCAAACCCGCGGTTTCTCTCTTCTCCTGAGCAAACGGAGCTGTCCACAGTAAGGAAAAGCGGCCGTTTTGCTTTTCGAGAATAAAATCCGTGCCAAACCCGCGGCTTCTCTCTTCTCCTGCGCAAACGGAGCTGTCCATAATACGGGCCAGCGGCCGTTTTGCTTTTCGAGAATAAAATCCGCGCCAAACGCGCGGTTTCTCTCTACTCCTGCGCAAACGGAGCTGTCCATAATACGGGACAGCGGCCGTTTTGCTTGGAATGCTGCCGTAGTGTATGATAGAATCCGTACATACCGTTAGAGGACAAGGAGTGACTATCATGGCAAAACAAGCAAAAATTACGCTGGAAAACGGCGGAGAAGTGGTTCTGGACCTGTTCGAAAAGGACGCTCCGAACACGGTTGCCAACTTTGAAAAGCTCGCGAACGAGGGCTTTTACAACGGCCTGAGCTTCCACCGCGTCATTCCGGGATTCGTCGCTCAAGGCGGCTGCCCGAACGGCACCGGCACCGGCGGCCCTGGCTATACGATCAACTGCGAGATCAACCCGAACAAGCATGAGCGCGGTTCCCTCGCGATGGCGCATGCGGGACGCAATACGGGCGGCAGCCAGTTCTACATCTGCTACCAGCCGCAGCCGCATCTGGACGGACAGCATACGGTCTTCGGCAAAGTTGCCAAAGGCATGGAGTATGTCGATGCGTTCAACAACGGCACGAAAATGGCCAAAGTCGAAGTTTCCGAGGCTTAAGGAAGGCTTTGCCCGAATAGACCGGCGGAGGGAGAACCCTCTGCCGGCTTTTTTCTTTTCCTCTTGTCCGATGCCGCGAGGGCGGTACGGCTTCAATTCCAAGCCGCCGACTTGCAATTTGGATGGAGGCAAGGTAAGATGCAGAAAGAACAGTTATCATTCCGGATACAGTTTACTGCCGGCATGACCGTTCGACAGGTTTGAACCAAATACAGCGGTTTCCTTCGGGGTCGGGTGAAAGTCCCAACCGGCGGTGATCCGCCTGCGAGCGCCAGAGCACATGCTCCGCCTCCGCAGCGCGGCAAGTCCGTGACCCGATTGCCATTTCCCCCAAGCTCTCGAGAGCCTGCGGCGCAAGGCAAGCGGTGGACCTGGTGAGATTCCAGGACCGACAGTACAGTCTGGATGGGAGAAGGAGCCGCTTTTGATGCTCGCCATGCCTTGTTCAAAGGCGTCTATTTGGCATCCGTCTGCGAAGGCCATCCCCCGTTATGGAGGATGACCGGCTTATTCGCGAACGGTTGGCCAAAGATTCCTGCTTGTACGAAGGCTTGCATGTAGGAACAGCGACGGGTGCCCGTCTGCTTTCCCCTACTCCGGCAAGAAACCTCATCGTTTCTTGCCGGCGTGATCATCCTAAGCGGACTCGGTTTGCCATCCTCACCCCCGAAGGTTTAGCGTCGGGGGTGTTTTTGCGTTATGGAAGTGATGGACGACGGATTTTATATGGATCTGGCCTTGGAGATGGCCGCAAGGACGACGGGACAGACCTCGGTCAATCCGGTCGTCGGCTGCGTCGTCGTCAACAACGGCCGCATCGTCGGCATCGGAGCGCACTTGAACCGGGGAGAAGGCCATGCCGAGGTTCATGCGCTGAATATGGCCGGCGAAGAAGCGGAAGGCTCGACCGTCTATGTGACGCTTGAGCCATGCAGCCACTTCGGCCGGACGCCGCCGTGCTGCGACCGGATCATTGCCGCCCGCGCGGCCAAGGTCGTAATTGCGGCGATCGACCCGAATCCCGCCGTCGCGGGAAGCGGAGCCCGCAAGCTTCGCGAGGCCGGCATCGAGGTCGTCGCCGGAGTCCGCGAAGCGGAATCCAGACGTCTGAATGAAGCGTTCAACAAGTTCATTACGACCGGGCTTCCGTTCGTCACGCTCAAGACGGCCTCGACGCTGGACGGCAAAATCGCAGCGAAAAGCGGAGACAGCCGGTGGATTACCGGACCGGAATCACGCGAGGCGGTCCATGCGCTGAGGCATCGCCATCAAGGCATCATGGTCGGGATCGGGACCGTGCTGGCCGACGACCCGTCGCTCAGCGCAAGACTGCCCGTGCCGGCGATCCAGCCGATCCGAATCGTCGTCGATTCGACGCTGAGACTTCCGCCGAATGCGAAGCTGATGGATGGATCCGCCCCGGTCATCGTGCTGGCGTCCGGCGCTGCCGACCCGGCAAAGCGGGCGGCTCTGGAAGCTGCCGGCGCCGAGGTGATCCTTTGCGGCAATGGCCGTACGGTCGACTTGAAGCAGGGGATGAAGCTTCTCGGCAAAAGAGAGATTGGCTCCCTCCTTCTCGAAGGCGGGGGCAGGCTGAACGGCGCCATGCTGGAGAGGCGGCTCGTCGACCGGATCCGGCTGTTTTTCGCTCCGAAAATCATCGGCGGGGGAGCCGCTTCGCCGGGAAGCTTTGATTTCGGCGGGTTCCTGCGGATGGAAGAGGCGATAACTCTCGCGGATACGGAGCTGGAGCGGTTCGGAGACGACTGGTGCTTGTCCGGAGTGCCGCTGTACGAAAGAGGAGGAGGCTGAGCCATGTTCACCGGCTTGATCGAAGAAATAGGCACTCTGCATCGGGTGTCCCAGAGAGGCGAGGCGCTCTTGCTCACTATTGGAGCCTCCAAAGTTCTGGAAGGCGTCGGCCTCGGGGACAGCATTTCCGTCAATGGAGTGTGCCTGACGGTTACTTCCTGGGACAGTCGAAGCTTCAGCGTCGACGTCATGCCGGAAACGTACCGCCATACGAATCTGAAGGACCTACCGGCCGGCAGCCCCGTCAATCTGGAGCGGGCGATGGCGGCAGGAGGGAGGTTCGGAGGACATATCGTTCAAGGGCATGTGGACGGCACCGGCTTGATCACGCAGCGCAGGGTCGACGCCAACGCGGTCGTGTTCCGGATCAAGCCTCATGACGACGCGCTTATGCGGTATGTCATTCCCCAGGGATCCATTACGGTCGACGGGATCAGCCTCACGGTAACCGGTACGGACGGCGGAGGGCTCGACGTATCGATCATCCCCCACACATTGGGTCAGACGGTTCTTCAGCATAAGAAAGCCGGAGACACCGTCAATCTGGAAGGGGACATTCTCGGAAAATACGTGGACCACCTGCTTCATTACGGCAGCCGTTCCGTTTCCGGACCTTCCGCGCCGCGACCAGCTGGCGGTCTAAGCGCCGCCTTCCTTGCCGATAATGGATTTATTTGAGACGCCTGAAGGGAGAGGACAGAAGTGGAACACTTTGACCATCAAGAAGGACCGACACCGTTCGATACCGTCGAGGAAGCGATCCAGGAGCTGCTTGCAGGCAAGCCGATCATCGTCGTCGACGACGAGGACCGCGAAAACGAAGGGGATCTGATCGCGCTTGCCGACAAGCTGTCTCCGGCCGTCGTCAATTTCATGATTACGGAGGCCCGCGGACTCGTCTGCGTGCCGATTACGGCGGAGAGAGCCGAGGAGCTGGAGCTGCCTCCGATGGTGTCGCAAAATACGGACTATCACGGAACGGCGTTCACGGTATCCGTCGACCATATCTCCACGACGACCGGCATCTCCGCCCATGAACGCGCGGAGACGATCAAGGCGCTCGTGGACGGCAAGGCCAAGGCGGGCGACTTCCGCCGTCCGGGCCATATCTTCCCGCTGATCGCCAAGAACGGCGGGGTGCTGCGCCGGGCTGGACATACGGAGGCTGCGATCGATCTGGCCCGTCTTTGCGGCTCCAAGCCCGGAGCGGCGATCTGCGAAATCATCAAGGAAGACGGAACGATGGCCCGGCTGTCCGATCTGACCGCATTCAAGGAAAAGCACGGCTTGAAGCTCATTACGATTCAAGCCCTGATCCAGTACCGCCATCGCCGCGACAAGCTCGTCGAACGGGTAGTGGAGGTGAACATGCCGACCGACTTCGGCGTTTTCCGGGCCGTCGCCTATACCAATGAGACCGACGGGAAGGAGCATGTAGCCTTCGTGAAGGGAGAAATCGATCCGTCCAAGCCGACGCTTGTCCGCGTCCACTCCGAATGCTTGACGGGCGACGTCTTTCATTCGCGCCGCTGCGATTGCGGTCCGCAGCTGGCGGCGGCTCTCCGTCAGATCGAGGAAGCCGGCAGCGGCGTCCTTCTCTACATGAGGCAGGAAGGCAGAGGGATCGGGCTCATCAACAAGCTCAAAGCCTACAAGCTGCAAGAGCAAGGATTGGATACGGTAGAGGCGAACCTGAAGCTCGGCTTCGGGGCGGATCTGCGGGACTACGGCATCGGGGCCCAGATCCTGCGCGATCTCGGCATCGCCGAGATGCGCCTGATGACGAACAATCCCCGCAAAATCCGCGGCCTGGAAGGGTACGGACTGAGCGTTGTGGAGCGGGTGCCGATCCAGATGGAGCGCAACGAAAGCAATACGAACTATCTGAATACAAAAAAATCGAAGCTCGGCCATCTGTTGGAGTTTGAAATTTAAGCCGATTATCATAGAATAGAAAGGTGTGTTCGGTTCCATGACGAAATATTATGAAGGACATCTGGTCTCGCAAGGTCTTAAATACGGGGTTGTCGTCGGCAGGTTCAATGAATTCATCACAGGCAAGCTCCTGAGCGGGGCGCTGGATGCGTTCAAGCGCCATGGCGCCGGAGAAGACGAAGTGGAAGTGGCCTGGGTTCCGGGAGCGTTCGAGATTCCCTTGATCGCGCAGAAAATGGCGGAAAGCGGCAAGTACGATGCGGTCATTACGCTAGGGGCTGTCATTCGGGGTTCAACGCCCCACTTCGACTACGTCTGCAGCGAGGTAGCCAAAGGGGTGGCGGCCATCAATCTCAAGACCGGGATTCCGACCATATTCGGCGTCCTGACGACGGATTCCATCGAACAGGCCGTGGAACGGGCCGGAACAAAGGCGGGCAATAAAGGATGGGAAGCGGCGACAGCAGCCATCGAGATGGCGAATCTGACCCGATCCATCCAGGGCTGAGCAAGGAACCGACCTTGCCGGCGCAACGTTCCGCCGTCCGGTACACATGCTGACGAGCGGGACGACTAGACGGAGGGTGAAGCGGCATGTCCGTGCACTACAAACTGGAGTCATTTGAAGGGCCGCTGGATCTGCTGCTTCACTTGCTCGACAAGGAAGAAATCGAAATCTACGACATACCGGTAAGCCGAATTACGGACCAGTATATGGACTATCTTCATGCGATGCAGGAGATGGAGCTGGATGTGACGAGCGAGTTTCTCGTCATGGCCGCCACCCTGCTCGCGATGAAGAGCGGCCAGCTGCTGCCAAGGCCGCCGGTCATGGAGGAATACGAAGAGTACTGGGATGAGGACGAAGGCCTTGACCCGCGGGATGAGCTCGTGCTCAAGCTGGTGGAATACCGCAGGTTCAAGCAGCTTGCCGAGCAGCTTCGCGACCGCGAGATGGCCAGAAGCCTCGTGTACAGCAAGGAGCCGGAGGACCTGACTCCTTATTTGAAGGAAGACGACACCCATCCTCTGGAAGGGCTTGACCTAACCGACCTCATGGCCGCCTTCCGCAAAGCTCTGCGCAAGGCCGTACGCCGCAGCGCCGTCGCTACGGTGCACAGGGACGAGATCAGCGTGAAGGACCGCATCCGGGACATCTCGGAGCTGCTGCGCGAGCATGAGACCGTCCGCTTCTCCCGGCTGATCGGCGGCGGTCTGGAGCGCCATGAGATCGTCGTGACGTTTCTGGCCATTCTGGAGCTGATGAAGATGAAGCAGGTCCGCGTCTTCCAGAACAGCCTGTTCGACGATATTGTCATCCATTGGAGAGGGGAAACGTCTGAAAGTGATGTATCAGCAACTGAAATCGATTATTGAGGGACTCCTGTTCATGGCAGGAGACGAGGGACTTAACGCCCGGCAGCTGGCGGATATCATGGAGATCGACGCCAAGGCCGCGGCGGACATCGCCCGCTCTCTCCAGGCGGATATGGAGAAGGAGGGGAGGGGAATCCGCATCGCCGAAGTGGCCGGGGCATTCCGGTTTACGACCCACCCCGGCCATGCGGCCTACTTCGAGCGGATGGCTTACAGTCCGACGCGGTCGAGCTTGTCCCAGGCGGCGCTTGAAACGCTGGCAATCGTAGCCTACCGCCAGCCGATTACGAGGGTGGAGATCGAGGAGATCAGAGGGGTCAAGAGCGAGAAGGCGATTCAGACTCTGGCCGCCAAGGACCTGATCGAAGAGAAGGGCAGAGCCGAGCAGATGGGCAGGCCGATCCTGTACGGGACGACCCGTTCCTTCCTCGACCACTTCGAGCTGTCTTCCCTGGAGTCTCTGCCCGAGCCTTCCTCCGTCAGCCCCGATACGGATCTGGACGAGCAGACCCAGCTTCTGTTCGATCGGCTTGAGCAGCGCCAGATGACGATCGACGATACGGAGTCCGAAGGCACTGCATGACGGAAATGACAAAAAAGATCGGCATCCGCCGGTCTTTTTTGTCATTTCTGGGCATGCTAGCCATAGGCGCGGCCGCTGAAGAACAGCCAAGGCTGCCCTCAAAGGTGGTGCGAACATGCTTGGCTACCCCTATGGCTGGCTTGCGGCGCTCGTTCTGCTTGCAATCGCCGTCACCTCTGTTTGGCTGGCTCCGCTGCGGATCCGGGCGGAGTTCGAACGAACAGGCAAAGATGACAATATCGCCGTTGAATTCCGGACCTTGTTCGGGCTTCTCCATTACAAGTGGTCCGTTCCGTTCATCCGCCTGACCGGCGGCGGTGTCGATGTCCGCAACCAAACCAACCTGGACGAGGGCGTCCTGGACACGGAGACACGCAGAGACAGCAAGGTTACGATGGAGAGCGTGAACAAGTGGATTGAGCGGGCCAAACGGATCCTGAGGCAGACAGACGATCTGACCGGACTTGCCCGCCATACGCTTTCGAGGGTGGAAGTGCGGAAATGGGAATGGAATTCCGCCATCGGAACCGGCGATGCGGTATGGACCGCAATGGCTACGGGGATGATATGGTCCATCAAGTCGACCCTTCTCGGCGCGCTCTCGCAGCTGACCCGGCTCAAAACCAAGCCCTCCGTCACGGTCCAGCCCGAATACCGCGGCGCAGGGTTCACAACGAGTTTCTTGTGCATAGCCCAAATCCGCTTTGGTTATGCTATCCTTGCCGGACTGCAGCTGCTTGTCCGGATGAAGAAAACGGGAGGAGGCGTCAGACTATGGCAGAACATCCTATTCAAGGCTTAATGCAGACCGCCATGGAGAACATCAAGGAAATGGTGGACGTCAACACGATCGTCGGCGATCCCGTGCAGACGCCGGACGGCAGCGTCATCATGCCGATCAGCAAGGTCGGCTTCGGTTTTGTCGCGGGAGGAAGCGATATCCGTTATGACGGAGCAGACAACAGCGCCCATTCCCACACGGAGGGAAGCTCGGCGAACATATCGCTGCCATTCGGCGGCGGCAGCGGCGGCGGGGTATCCATCACGCCGATAGCGTTTCTGGTCGTAGGCAGCCATGGCGTCCGCGTCGTGCCGCTAGACAACCAGACGCATCTGGTCGAAAGAGTCATCGATTCGGTGCCGCAGGCATTCGAGAAGATTACCGGCATGTTCCGCAGCAACAACGGGACAGAGCGTGTGGAAAGCACTCTTATCGACACCGATCATCTCATTTGATTTCCGGGCCAATAGGCCTTACCGCTGCCCGCGAGACGGGCAGTTTTTTTTTCTTGGAAGAGAGCTTGTTCATAATTGAGGGACAAGACACATAATCTATCAACAGGGAGTCGGCCCTTGGCTGATCCTTTCAAGGAGGATGTACGAATTGAAGGAAATATCGGCATTCAAAACGTGGGCCGCGGTGCTGATGTCCTGCGCTCTTGTCCTTGCAGTCCAGACGGGAGCGGCAGCGGCCGAGCCCGCTCCATTGTCCACCAGCGCCAAGGCCAGCGCGCTGATCGACGTGCAGTCCGGCAGAATTCTGTACAGCGAGTCGGGCGACGACCCGATGCTTATCGCCAGCCTGACCAAGATCATGACCGCGATCACCGCCATCGAAGAAGGCAATATCAAGGATACGGTTACGGTAGGTCCGCGTGCCGTCGGCAAGGAAGGATCTTCGATCTATTTGCGCCTGGGCGAGAAAATGAGCCTGCACAATATGCTGTACGGCCTGATGCTCCGCTCCGGCAACGATGCCGCCACAGCGATTGCGGAGCATGTCGGAGGTTCGGAGGAAGGCTTCGTCCGCATGATGAACGAGAAGGCGGAGTGGATCGGGCTGGAGCATTCGAATTTCGAAAACCCGCATGGACTGGACCAGAAGGGCCATCTCTCCACGGCGAACGATCTTGCCAAGCTTTCCGCCTATGCCCTGCACAATCCGGTGTTCGCGGACATCGTCAAGACCAGAATCCGCAAAGCTCCGAACCCCAACGATCCGTGGGACTACAGCTGGGCGAACAAAAACAAGATGCTGGCCTTCTATGAAGGCGCGGACGGAGTCAAAACCGGCTATACGAAAGCAGCTCTGCGCTGCCTGGTCAGCTCGGCGACCCGGGGCGGCCAGCAGCTTGCGGCTGTCACCCTCAACGACCGGGACGATTGGAAGGATCATCAGAACATGCTCGATTGGGGATTCCAGCATTACCCATTGCGCCAGATCGCCAAGAAAGGCGAGGCTGTCCAGGGCTATCCCCTGGCTTCCGGGAGAAGCTTCAGCTACCCGCTTGCCGAGGGCGAGGAAGCCGGACTGAGCGCGAAGCTTGTTCTGCTGGACTCCGCGAAGCAGCCGACGCGTTATGCTCTCGGAGAACGAGGCAGGCTGGAATGGTCGCTGGAAGGCAAGCCGATCGGCGGGTCTCCCGTCTATGATGCGGGCAGCCCGAGGCTCGGAATGCCAGACAGGCCTGCCGGTTCGTTCCGGCCGGGCGGCATGTTCCCGAGCCGCTCCGAGAGATTCGCGGCAGCGCTCAAGAAGACGGAAGAGGTATTGTTCGGCAAGTAGAGCGGAAGGAGCTGATGCCGGTTGGTCAACTGGATCTGGCTGTTTTTCATCGTGGTCAGCATCGCGGCGGCGGCATTCACAGGCAGGATGGACCAAGTCACGCAGGCGGCATTCGACGGAGCCAAAAACGGAGTGACGATCTGTTTCGGGCTGATCAGCATTCTCGTCTTCTGGATGGGACTCATGAGAATTGCCGAGGACGCTGGGCTGCTGAAACGGCTGGCCAAGCTGCTCAGCCCTCTCGTCCGCCTGCTGTTCCCGGATGTGCCGAGCGGGCATCCGGCCCTCGGCTATATCATGAGCAACATGAGCGCCAACATCCTCGGACTCGGCAATGCCGCCACTCCGATGGGAATCAAGGCGATGCAGGAGCTGCAGAAGCTCAATCCGAGGCCGGACACGGCCAGCCCGGCGATGTGCACCTTGCTTGCGCTCAATACATCCAGCATCACGCTCGTGCCTACGACTCTGATTGCAATCCGGATGAACTACGGCTCGGCGAATCCGGCGGAGATCGTCGGGACGACGCTGGCCGCTACCGCTGTCGCGACTGCGGCCGCCATCGCCCTGGACCGCTGGTATAGGCGCAAGCAGCCGCCGGCGAAGCTCATACCCCCTGCCTATCCGCATGACAACGGGCTTCGTTCCAGCGGCAGGAGCCGCTCCTCCGGCACGGCGCCGCCCGGCGCTGCCCGGCCTCCGGCGTAAACAACGGGAAGGGGAGACATGCCATGCTGCAGATGATCAATATTCTATCCGCCTGGATGATCCCCGCGATCATCGCCTTCATCCCGCTCTACGGCGCCTACCGCAAAGTTCCCGTCTACGAGACGTTCACGGAGGGGGCCAAGGAGGGCTTCGGCACGGCGATCGGCATCATCCCCCATCTTGTCGGCATGCTGGTCGCGATCAGCATGTTCCGTGCTTCGGGAGCGATGGATGTCATCGTAGGCTTCATCCAGCCTCTGCTCGGAAAGGCCGGCATCCCGGGAGAGGTTCTTCCGCTGGCCTTCCTGCGTCCGCTTACCGGCGCCGGCTCGCTCGCCTTCACGGCCGACCTGATCCAGACCTATGGACCGGACAGCATGATCGGAAGAATCGCCTCCACGATTCAAGGAAGCACGGATACGACGCTGTACGTCTTGACGGTTTATTTCGGAGCGGTCGGGATCCGCAAAACCCGTTATGCCCTGAAAGTCGGCTTGGTTTCCGATCTGGTCGGTTTTCTCGCGGCGGTGTTCATCTGCCTGTACATATTCAACTGAGCCGCGACGTTTGCCCAGCGTACCCTAGATCAAGCCTGCCCCTCCTGAGGGCAGGCTATTTTGCGCATGGGGCAGCATGGCTCCGCCCGGCTTGTGCTTTTGTCCTGCAATCGGTATGATGAGGGGTGAGGTGAAGGAAGTGGAACGTTTACAGAAAATCCTGGCCGCTGCCGGCGTGGCATCGCGCCGCAAATGCGAGGAGCTCATTACGAGCGGGGCGGTCGAGGTCAACGGGATCGTCGTCAAGGAGCTCGGCACGAAAGCCGATCCGGCCAACGACATCATTGCCGTCAAGGGCAAGCCGATCGCATCCGAAAAAAAAAGTTTATTTGATGCTCAACAAACCGAAAGGCGTCATTACGAGCGCTTCGGACCCGAAAGGACGCAAGATCGTCAGCGACTTCCTGCCCGGCATCAAGGAGAGGGTATACCCCGTAGGCCGGCTGGACTATGATACGGAAGGACTGCTGCTGCTTACGAACGACGGCGAGTTCGCCAACCTGCTGACGCATCCGAGCCACCACGTGCCGAAAACGTATTTGGCGACCGTGAAGGGCGTGCCGCACGGAACCGCGCTGGAGAAGCTGCAGAACGGCATCAAGCTGGAGGATGGGATGACCGCTCCTGCGGAGGTCGAGTATCATGACGTCGACATGGACAGCAAGCAGTCCACCGTCCAGATTACGATCTACGAGGGACGCAACCGGCAGGTGCGCCGCATGTTCGAGGCGGTGGGACATCCCGTAACGCGCCTGAAGCGGGTCAAGTTCGGCCATCTTGGGCTGGAGAACATGCAAAGGGGCAAATTCCGTCATCTGACGGTCTCCGAAATCAAGGAGCTTATCGACGCGGCGAACAGCAAGTCACATAAAGTTCATAAAAAGTAAGAGGCAGCCTGCTGCTGGAAACTTTTCCGCGCTATAATGAATGATAAGAAACGCTTTCATTAGGATGGTGAACATCATGAGGGGCTCTGCCCGCAGACCCGTTCAAATCATAATCCTTCTCGGCGTCTTGCTCCTGGGCGGTTACGCCATCGGCAAGACGCTGTTTGCGTCGAAGGAAGGCTTGCCGTCGCCTGGCGACACGCCGCCGGCCTTCACGCTGTCCACTCTTGACGGCAGGACGGTCTCCCTGGAGGAGTACAAGGGCAAGCCCGTCGTGCTCAATTTCTGGGGGAGCTTCTGTCCTCCATGCGTCAAGGAAATGCCGGAGTTCGAGCGTCAGTACGAGAAGTGGAAGGGAGAAGGCCTGGAAATTCTGGCCGTCAACCTGAGCGAGGACAATCTGACCGTGCAGAATTTCGTCGCCGGCATGGGGCTAACCTATCCGATCCTGCGAGATGTGGACAAGGACACGGAGCGGCGGTACAAGCTCAGGCAGTATCCGACCACGTTCTTCATCCGTCCGGACGGCAAGATCGGGGAAGTGTACGCCGGAGGAATGAAGGAAGCGGACATCGACGAGCGCGTGCAGCGGCTGCTCAAGGACTGAGGTCCATTCGCCGCAGCTTCGCAGCACACAGCTTCATGACAGGGGGATACATCGGTGTTCCAAAACACCAAATGCGAATGCGGCCATCAAAACCCGACCGGCACTGTGTTGTGCGAGGCTTGCGGCAAGCCGCTCGACGAGAAGGAAGCCGGCGGCACCGACCTGCTGGAGATGCGCTACGACGGAGCGGCACGCCGTTCCCAGAAAGCCGATCCATCGATCATCGACCAGGTCTGGAATTTCTTCTCTTCCGTCAAGATCGCCGTTTATCTGATCATCATCACGCTGATCGGGGCATCGCTGGGCACGATCTATCCGCAGGAGGATATATTCCTCTCGAACATGGACATGGCTTCCTATTACAAGGATACATACGGAACGCTAGGCAGCATCTATTACAAGCTGGGACTGTCGCATACATACGAATCCTGGTGGTTCATCCTGCTGCTCGTCATGATCGGCACCTCGCTCGTCATCTGCAGCCTCGACCGGGTACTGCCTTTATACCGGGCGCTCAACAAGCAGCAGATCCGCAAGCACGAATCGTTCCTGCAGCGGCAGAAGGCCGTCTATACGGGGGCAACCGACAACGGAGAGGAATTCATCGCCTTATTCGCGAAGCAGGCCAAGAAGCGTCACTACAAGGTGACGAGGACCGAAGACGCCCTGCTGGCGGAGAAGAGCCGCTTCAGCCGCTGGGGACCGTACATCAATCATATCGGCCTCATCGTTTTTCTTCTGGCGGTGCTTGCAAGAGCGATTCCGAGCTGGCAGCTGGACGAGTATGTGACGGTGCCGGAAGGAGATACGGTGAGGATCGAGAATACGGACTTTTTCGTCAAGAACGAAAAGTTCACGGTCCAGTACTACAAGGACGAGGAGCTGCCTGCCGAGCTGCGGGGAACGAACCGCGCCAAGCTGTACCGGACCGATGCGGTCCTTTACCGCTGCCTGGCGGACTGCGGTCCGTCGTCGCCGGAACCGAAGCTGGAGCAGGTGGCTTCCCATGACATCGAGGTGAACAGCCCTTTGGAATACAAGGGGCTCAAGCTGTACCAGTTCGACTATGACAGCACTCCTGTCCTGCGCGAGGTCAGCCCCATGCTGATCGACAAGCAGACCGGCAAGCAGTACGGTCCGTTCAAGCTGGCGATGAAAAATCCGCAGACCAGCTACGAGCTCGGGCCCTACAAGCTGGAGCTGAGGCAGAACTTCATGGAGTTCGCCATCGGCGAGGACGGCAAGCCGATCACCAAGTCGAGGGATCCGAAGGCGCCGGCGTTCATCTTCCTCATCAAAGGACCCGGGCTGTCGGAGGAAGGGGAGCCTTATATCTACTTCCCGATGCAGAAGGACAAAGCCGCGTTCAGCCAGGACAAGCTCAACAAAGGCATCGCCGACCGGTTCGAAATCAAGGTCGGCAGCATGACGGACGTCAAATTCGTCGAGTTCACGACGTTCCTCAACGTCAGGGTCGACAAGGCGATGCCTTACATCTGGACCGGCCTGGCCATCTCGATGATCGGCTTGATCATGGGCGCCTACTGGCAGCATCGCCGCATCTGGCTTCGTCTGGACGGCAATGCCGTCACGATCGGCGCGCATACGAACAAAAACTGGTACGGCATGAGGGCCGACCTGGCCGCTGCGCTCAAAGCAGCAGGAATCCAGGTTGATCCCAAGAGCCTCGACAACGGAGGGAACCGGACGTGAATTGGCTTGATTTCAGCAGCTCTGCTTTCGTCGCTGCTTTCTTTCTTTACTGCTTCGGATTTTTATTTTTCGTAACGGCCATCGTCGGCCGCAGATGGAGCCACGGCAACCCGGATCGGCATGAAAAGCGATGGGGGAATATCGCTTTTGTCGTATCCGTGCTCGGACTTGCCGCCCATCTCCTGTTCTTCATCACCCGCTGGGTCGGC
This sequence comes from Paenibacillus sp. P22, assembly GCF_000469945.2. Lineage (NCBI taxonomy): Bacteria > Bacillati > Bacillota > Bacilli > Caryophanales > Paenibacillaceae > Paenibacillus > Paenibacillus sp. P22. The sequence goes on from NZ_CBRA020000050.1 coordinate 34,057, forward strand.
GGGGGCCATATTCCGATCAGCAACATGTATGAGTTCATGACCTTCCTGGGCATGGCTATCATGGTGGCCTTTACCATTATTTATCTCATCTACCGCAAGCCGATTCTCGGCATGTTCGCCCTGCCGCTTGTCGTGATCATCGTCGCTTACGCATCCGTGTTCCCGCAGGAGGTGCAGCCGCTGATCCCGGCGCTCAACTCCTACTGGCTCAAGATCCACGTGACGACGGCGGCGCTCGGCGAGGCCTTCCTGGCCGTCGGCTTCGCCGCAGGGCTGCTTCATCTGCTCCGCACGATCGACTTTGCCGGCAAATCCGAAGATTCGCGCAAGGAGCGCCTCTGGATCGAAGTGACGATGTTCATGATCGTCGTCGCCGTCGGATTCATCGTCACCGTATTCGCTTTCCGGGCGGCGGGATATGAAGCCCAGTTCACCCAAGAGAACGTTCAGGTCAGCCAGGCTGGCGAGGAGAGCTCCAAAGTGGAGACCGTAAAATACTCCATGCCTCCGATCGTCAAGCCGTTCAACAGCACGCTCGTCCATATGGACAGCTTCCTCGGCATCAAGCAGCCTGTACTGGAAGCTCCATCCTGGATGAACGGCATCAATGCCGGCCGCAAGCTGAACACCGTCATCTGGTCCTTCCTTTCAGGCTTGATCCTGTACGGCATCCTGCGTCTTGTTCTGAGACGGACGCTGTCGGCAGCCATCCATCCGTACACGACGGATATCGATCCCGACGATCTGGACGAGATCAGCTACCGGGCGATCGCGATCGGCTTCCCGATCTTCACGCTCGGAGCGCTTATCTTCGCCATGATCTGGGCGAGCATCGCCTGGTCGCGCTTCTGGGGCTGGGATCCGAAGGAAGTATGGGCGCTCATCACCTGGCTCTACTACAGCGCCTACCTCCATCTGCGGCTGTCGCGCGGCTGGCACGGCAAGCGCTCGTCGTGGCTGACCGTCATCGGCTTTCTCATCATCATGTTTACGCTCGTAGGCGTCAACCTGGTCATCGCCGGGCTTCACTCCTACGCAGGCGCCTAATCAATTCGTTATGGGATCAAAAGGAGCTGATACGGAGTGAACGAATATTTGCATCGCATCCTCGTCGTCGACGACGAGGAACGGATTCGCCGCCTGCTCAAGATGTACCTTGAGAAGGAAGGGTATCAAATCGAGGAGGCCGATGACGGGGAGACGGCTCTGCGCATGGCTTCCAGCCAGGATTTCGATCTCATCCTGCTGGATGTCATGCTTCCCGGCATCGACGGCATCGAGGTATGCAGCCGGCTGCGCCAGATCAAGGCGACGCCGGTCATCATGCTGACGGCCAAAGGCGAGGAAATGAACCGCGTACAAGGCTTCGAGGTCGGGGCGGACGATTATGTCGTCAAGCCGTTCAGCCCGCGCGAAATCATCTACCGCGTCAAGGCGATCCTGCGCCGTTCCTCGGCGACGGCGTTCCTGTCGCGGGAAACGTCCGCCAGCAGCAACATCGTATTCCCGCATCTCGTCATCGAGCATGACGCTCACCGGGTAACCGCCGGCGGGCAGGAGATCAGCCTGACGCCGAAAGAGTACGAGCTGCTCCATTATCTGGCCGTCAGCCCGGATAAAGTATTTTCCAGGGAAGAGCTGCTGAAGGATGTATGGAACTATGAGTTCTTCGGCGACCTGCGGACGGTCGACACCCATGTCAAGCGTCTCCGCGAGAAGCTCAACAAGGTGTCTCCGGAAGCGGCCTCGATGATAACGACCGTCTGGGGAGTCGGCTACAAGCTCGAGGTTCCGAAATAAAGATGAGATGGCTGTGGAGAAGCGTCGTCGGCAAGCTTTGGATTACGATCATGCTGCTCGTAGCGGTCGTTCTGATCATCCTGGGCATGTTCCTGCTCCAATACATCGACATCGCCTTCGAGGATTCATTCCGGGTCAAGGTGCTGTTCGTTTATATCGGGATCATCGGGTTCCTGCTGTCTACTTTTTTCGCTTTCTTCCTATCCAGCAAAATCACTCAGCCGCTCCTTCAGCTCAAGGATGCGGCTGACCTGATTTCACAGGGCGAGTATCGGACAAGAGTGCCGATCCGCTCCTCCGATGAAATCGGCGAGCTGGCAGGAACCTTCAACCGGATGGCATCCGAGCTGCATGAGCTCATTACGGATCTCAACCATGAGAAGGAGCATCTTTCGAGCGTGCTGCGCAGCATGGCGGATGCGGTCATCACGCTGGATGCAGGGGGCAACGTCGTGCTGGCGAATCCGCCTGGAGAGCTGCTGCTGGAACGCTGGAGAAGGGTGGACTGGAACCAGGACGAGGATCCGGAAGGGCTTCCCCTGGAGTCGGCGCCTCGTCCGCTGCGGGACCTGTTCCGCACGGTTTCGATCGAAGGCAGGGATCTCAGCCAGAAGCTGCAGGTCCAGAGCGGGGTCTGGTCGGTCGTCATGGCCCCTCTCAAGTCGGAGGACACCGTGCGCGGAGTCGTCGCCGTCATGCGGGATGTGACGGAAGAGCATCGCCTGGAGAAGCTGAGGCGGGATTTCGTCGCCAATGTGTCCCACGAAATCCGGACGCCGCTGTCGATGCTGCAAGGATACAGCGAAGCGCTGCTCGACGATATCGCCGGCTCGCCGGAGGAGCGGCGCGAGCTCGTTCAAGTCATCCACGACGAGTCTCTGCGAATGGGCAGGCTCGTCAAGGATCTGCTTGATCTGGCGCGAATGGAAGCCGGCCATGTGGAGCTCAACTTCAATCGCGTGGATTTGGACGGGCTGGTGAGCCGTGTCGTGCACAAGTTCCAGGTATACAGCATGGACCGGGACATCAGGATTGAATACCGTTCTCCGGAAGAGGCTGTCATCTTGGCGGAGGCCGACGAGGACAGGCTGGAGCAGGTGCTTACCAATCTGCTCGACAACGCCGTGCGGCACAGCTCCGACGGATCCGCCATCCGTCTTACGCTCGGAAGAAGTCATGATGCCGGCGGCACAGCTGCCGTGCTCAAGGTTGCCGACGAAGGCCAGGGGATTCCGGCGGATGACCTCCCATATATTTTCGAGCGCTTTTATAAGGCCGACAAAGCCCGCAAGCGCGGCGCGGGAGGCGGCACAGGGCTGGGGCTTGCGATCGTGCGCAACATCGTGGACGCCCATGGCGGCACGATCCGCGCAGAGAGCACCGAAGGCGTCGGAACATCCTTTACGCTGCTGCTGCCTGTCGAAGGCCATCGCGTTATGTCTTAACACCCTCCCAACGAGGGTGTTTTTTGTTGAATTCGGGGCTCTAATCTTGTTGCTTGTGAAACATTTAAGGCGAATAGGAGGAGACGCCTGCCGGAATGCCGAAAGTTCGGAATAGGATCCGATGGCAGACGGAGGGAGAGGGAAGCTGGAATGAAAACCGTTTATTTGATCCGCCATGCCCATTCTGTATATACTCCCGACGAGCGCAGCCGGCCTTTGTCGGATGCGGGGAAGGCGGATGCCTGGCGTGTAGCGGATCTTTTGGAGCAAGAAGAAATCGGGGAAATCTGGTCCAGTCCTTATTTGAGGTCTGTCCAGACCGTGGAAAAGCTGGCAGAGCGGATCGGGCAGCCCATCCGGCTGCAGGAGGGCTTCAGGGAGCGGCTGCTCTCTGACGGGCCTGTCGGCGATTTCGAGGATTCCGTGAGGCGGTTATGGGATGAGCCCGAGCATGCCTTGCCCGGAGGGGAATCCAACCGCATGGCGACGATCCGCGGGATGGAGGCGCTGAGGGGAGTGCTGGCAAGCTCCCGTTCAAGCCGCATAGCCGTCGGAACGCATGGCAATATCATGGCGATGATGATGAACGCCCTGGGCGGAAGCTTCGGCTACGAGTTCTGGAGAGGGCTGGAGATGCCGGATATCTATAAGCTTTCCTTCGGAAAGGAAGGAAGATATAAGGGAGCCAAGCGCATCTGGAGCCGATAGGCCGCGGAAGGACAAACGTTTGTTTCTCTCCCGTGAAACGGCCCAAGAGGATATTGAGCAGCGGAAAAAACCCCCGGGCAGCCTGCCCGGGGGTTGCTGTTATACCTGGAGAAATCAGTACAGCGTGATTTCCTTGGCTGATTTGAGCTCGTCGAGCTGCGTCATCTGTTCGAGCACGTTCCTCGGAACGCCTTTGTCTACCGTCAGGACCATGATGGCGGCGCCGCCTTCGGCCTGGCGTCCGACCTGCATGGTCGCGATGTTGACTTCGTTCGAGCCGAGCAGCGTTCCGATGCGGCCGATGATTCCCGGACGGTCATGATGGGAGATCAGGACGAGATGGCCGGATGGAGCGACGTCAACCGGGAAGTTGTCGATCTGCACGATGCGGGGGCCGTATCCGGTCAGCAGCGTGCCGGCGACATGGCGGCTTTCGCCGGAGGTGCGCAACGATACGGTGACCAGATTGGTGAAGTCCTTGGCGGCATGGGACTGGTTGATGACGACGTTGACGCCGCGCTCCTTGGCCAGATGCAGGGAGTTGATGATGTTGACCTGGTCGCTTCCCAGATGGTGTCCAAGCACGCCTTTGATAATATATCGGGTTAGAGGCTGGGTGTCTACTTCGGCAAGATCGCCGGAATAGCCCACCGTTATTTCGGCGACCGGTCCTTCGGTGATCTGGGCGGCCAGCGAGCCGAGCATTTCTCCGAGCTCGAAATACGGCTGCAGCTTGGTCATGACCGCTGCGGCGACCGGAGGCATATTGACCGCATTCACGAAAGGCTCGCTGCGAAGAATATGAAGCACCTGCTCCGACACGTCGATGGCGACGTTCTCTTGAGCTTCGACGGTCGAAGCGCCAAGATGCGGAGTGACGATGATTTTAGGATTGTTCAGGAAAGGATGATCCGCTGCAGGAGGCTCCGATTCAAAGACGTCGAAGGCCGCTCCGGCCACGATGCCTTCGTTCACGGCATCGACGAGAGCATATTCGTCCACGATGCCGCCGCGGGCGCAGTTGACGATCCGCATGCCCGGCTTCATGACCTTGAACTGCTCCGCTCCGATCATGTGGCGGGTTTCCGGCGTAAGCGGGGTGTGGACGGTCATGAAATCCGCGCCGCGCACGATATCGTCGACGCTGGCCAGCGTGACGCCGAGCTTGTCGGCTTTCTCTTCGGTGAGGAACGGATCGTAGCCGAGAATGTCCATGCCGAACGCCTTGGCGCGCTTGGCCACCTCGCTGCCGATCCGGCCCATGCCGACGACGCCGAGCTTCTTGCCCCGCAGCTCTACCCCCAGGAAGGATTTGCGGTCCCATTCGCCGTTGACGGTTTTGGCGTAAGCCTGCGGGATGTGGCGGGCTACAGCCATCATCATGGCGAAGGTATGCTCGCAGGTCGTAATCGTATTGCCGTCCGGCGCGTTGATGACGATGATGCCTTTGCCTGTAGCGGCAGGAAGATCGATGTTGTCCACGCCGACTCCCGCCCGTCCGACGACCTTGAGGGAAGTGCCGGCTTCAAGCACTCTGGCCGTCACGCGCGTTTGGCTGCGGACCAGCAAGGCGTCATATTCGCCGATGATGGCTACAAGCTCGTCCTCGCTGAGGCCGGGCTTCTTGTCCACCGATACGTCGGGAGCGTCCATCAGCTGCTGGATGCCCAAATCGCTGATAGGATCGGATACTAACACTTTGAACATGGGATTGCCTCCTAGCAATGGGGTGTAGGCATACGGCGCTGTGCAGCGCCGCCTTCGAGGAGACGGCAGCCGTATGCGCAGGAACATCATGCAGACTATCGTGGTTCAATATAGAAAAAAGCCCGTTCCGACGATGGGAATGCCCAGCCGGGACGGGAATTTCTGGAGAACTGCCCGGGCCTTGCGAAGCGGGCCGGGGATGGAATCGCCTTGGTCCTGTCATTGGTAACCATATGCTGGTGCTGGCTGACCTCTACTATTCTAAAGCGGTGAAGTCCTAATTGCAATGACAAAACTTGATGGAGGCGCTTTTTTTCGCTATCATTCTTCCTACCAACACTAGGGGGAGGAAGAACATCCCATGTCAGCATTTCAACAGCCTTCCATTAGGGAAATCCAACCCTCGGACCTGCTGGAAAGGGTCCGTTCCGGAGCCGTCCGGATGGATCAGATCATCGATGTGAGAGAAGAGGGCGAGTGGGAATACTACCGTCTGGAAGGCTCCCGCCATATTCCGATGAATTCCATACCGGAGCATCTGCCGGAGCTCGACGCCGGACAGGAATGGTACCTCATGTGCGCTCACGGAGTAAGGAGCCTATATGTCCTGGATTACATGCGCAAGCAGGGATTTTCCAATCTGGTGAACGTGACGGGGGGCATCAGCGCCGCCGCGTCCGAGCTCGGCTTCAGCTATGATTAAGGCCTAGTTGTCCGGCGGCAGGAAGAAAGGCAGCTGAGGCAGCGTCTCCTTGCCGTACAAACGGGACTTCATGGTCCAGAAGTCGCCGCCTCTGACTGCTCCCGTGCCGGTAACGACATCGGCGAGCTCATTGATGGACGACGCATGCAGGCGCTGCGATTCGCCGGATTGAAGGAGGGCGTCGACGGATCCCGCAAGATCCTGGGGATAATAATCCGTCCACTTCCCGCGCTTCTCGAGCAGGTCGGCCATCAGCTTGATCTTGACGAGGAGCGGGTAGGATTTCCATGCGCTCGTTTGGACCGTGCCGGTCAGGACGGCTTCGGACGGAATGCTGCCGTCGATGCCGGTTGCCCACTTCAGCATGGAGGAATAATAATCCTTCTGCGCGGCCAAGCCTTTTCGGGCGGCATCCTTATAGGACGGCTGCTTGCGGAGGGAGGCGAGGAAGCTGTCCGCCGGCTGGCCGGATGCCGCCTTGGCCGCCGCAGCCGAAGCCTGCGAGATGGAGTCGAGGCTGGCCAGATAACCGTTTCTTGCGCTGGCCAGAAGGCCTGAGTCCGGGACGGAGCGCACCGATCCGATCTCCTTGCGCTTCTCGTCCGCGAGATCTCCGAGGTCCTTGAGTAGAGAGGAGGAAGCCGGTATGTTCCGGGTTTCCACTTTCTTCTCCATGGCGAGCCATTCGTTCTGAAATTCACGGTAAGGCGAAAATACGGTATGATAGAACGATACCAGATCTTGCTGGGAGTACGAGGTTTTGGCGGAAGCGGCTGAGGCCATCAGCTTCTTGGCCTCGTATCTGGATTCCGTGCGGCTTGATCCCACTTCGACGCCGGCGAAAAATGCGCCTACCGCAGCGACGAGCATGAAGATGAAACCGAGGCTGAATAGCATTTGATAGCGGCTGAGATGTTTGTCCATTGTTTTCTCCTCGATGATAAAGATTAACGGATTTCGATTCCTTCAAGACAGGCGGGACTACATGAAAAAATTCGACATCCGCAACATTCGCGTCCGGAGCGTTTCGGTAGACGAGCTCGACGACCGGATGCTGCTGCTCAACTTGTACATGACGCAGGCTATTACCCTCATTATCGGCTTGGTCTGGTGTTTTTTTCAGGGCCGCAATTCGATTGCGCTGTTCCGCTGGCCCGACAGCCTCGCCTTTCTATACTGGGGCTTCGGTTTCGCCCTCCTTATTCTTGCGGTAGACCTGTTCATTTCCCGTTGGGTGCCAGAGGAGGCGGCCGATGACGGCGGCGTGAACGAACGCATCTTCCGCAACAGGCCGGTCTGGCATATCGCCCTTTTGTCCCTGGTCGTCGCCGTATGCGAGGAGCTTCTGTTCCGGGGCGCGATCCAGCATTCGCTTGGAGCTTATTGGACCAGCATCCTGTTCGCGGCTATCCACGTCCGGTATTTGAAGCATTGGATTCCGACCGCGCTCGTCTTCGGCATCAGTTACGGTCTTGGCTGGATCTATATCCGCACCGGAACGCTTCTGGCTCCGATCGCCGCCCATTTCGCCGTCGACTTCATCATGGGCATGATCATCCGCTACAGGAGACAGCCATGAGCAGGATCGAGAAATTCGGAAGACGAAGGCCTCAGGAGCAGAAAACGGCATCCGTTGAAGCCGGGGTTGAGCTTGAAGGCGACGGTTACCCTCCGCGGCGGGAAAAACATCCGTCCTTGCAGCCCAAGCTGACGAAATGGCTTGTCAATACCTTGATGCTGCTGTTCATCGTCCTGGCCTGCACGCTCTTTTTCTGGGGACGCAGCCTGTTCGCCCCGCATGAAGGCACCCACGATGCGGCAGAAGCATGGAAAGGAGCTTGCCTTTGCGCTTCTACCTGATGCTGTCCATTCTCGCCGCCGCTGCTGCATGGCTGGCAGTCCTGTTGATCAGACGGATGATGGCCGAAGCGGCAAGCAGCCGGATCGAAGTCGAGACGGTTGCTCTCGAGCGCCTTCCCGAGGCGCTGGATGGCTATCGCATCCTGTATATCAGCGACATCCACAGGCGTATTCTCAATGAAGAAGTCCTCCTTCAGGCACGCGGCGAGGGAGGAGCCGACATCGTGCTGATCGGCGGAGATATGAGGGAGAAAGGCGTTCCGCTCGATAGAGTGGAGGACAATATGCGTCTGCTCGCTCGGATAGCTCCCGTATACGCGGTGTTCGGAAATCACGATTACGACGAGGATATCGGCTCCTTGGCGAAGCTGTTGGAACGGTGCGGAGTCACCGTGCTTGTGAATCGTTATGTATGGCTTCAAGTCGGGGCGATGCCGTTCAAGCTGGCCGGAGTCGATGATCCGCGCTTGGGCAAGGACCGTCTGAAAGCTGCTTTGGAGACGCCGCTTGATGCAGCGGGAGCCGAAGGCGACAATCGGTCCGATCCTCCATTTACGATTATGCTAGCCCATGATCCCATCATCGCGCATCGCAATCCTACGATTGAAGCCGATCTCGTTCTTTCCGGGCATACGCACGGCGGGCAGATCATCCTGCCGTGGATCGGACCCGCGATGAGAACGGCCAGCGTCCGCAGGTTTCCGTCCGGATGGTTCGATCTTGCGGGCTGGCCCGGAAAAGACAAAAACGGACCCGAAAGGGTCCGCATGCTGGTGAGTCCTGGATACGGCACTTCAAAAGCGCCGATCCGCTGGAATTGTCCGCCTGTCATCCATCTGCTGTCGCTGACCCGCGACAATCAGCCTTGCTCCAAGTCGATCGAGGCAGGGTCGATGAAGCCGTAGCCTTTTTCCTCGAGCTTCGTCAGGAGGCTGTCGAGGGCTTCCTTCGTCCACGGAAGCTCGTGCATCAGGATGTTGGCTCCGGGATGCAGCTGCTCCAGCACGTTTTTGATGACGAGCTGGGGATCTTTCTTCGTCGCCTTGAGATCCCAATCAAGGGAACCGTTCGACCAGGTCATGTACAGCATGCCGTCTTCCTTGGCGACTTCCTTGCCGACATCTCCGCCGGTTCCGAATGGCGGCCGGAAAAACTGCGGCCGTTTGCCCGTCAGCTCCTCAACCAGATCCGATACATCGCCGAGCTGCTTTTGCACCTCGGCTTTGCTTTTTTTATGGAGATCGATATGGTCCCAGGAATGGTTGCCGATCGTCTGTCCGCGTTCGTCGATGAGCTTCAGCAGCTCGGGATTTTGCTTCACCCTGTACCCGTTGACGAAAAAGATCGCCTTGGCGCCGTGCTTGTCCAGCGTGTCGAGCATGGACGTAAGCTCTTCCTTTTCCTTCGGCCCGTCATCGAACGTGAGCAGGACGGCCTTGTTCGACGTTTCCGGATCGACGGGGGAGAAGCGGAATGTTTTCGAGCTCATTTTGAATCTGGCTTCGGCCTGCTGCGGGGTTGCCGAAGGCTGCGGCGAAGGTGACGGCGACAAGGTCGGCGAAGGCGCTGCCGCCGACGGCGCAGGAGAGGCCGATACGGCAGGCGGCGAGGAGGGAGCAGGTGTTCCGGATGCGCTTGCGCCGTCCGTCTTCCCTCCGCAGCCGGACAGCAGGACGGCTGCCGCGGCAGCAAGTCCGATGGACTGGAGTGCATAGGATTTCATGTGCGTTTCAACCTCCACAAGCAAAGCTGTTTTCATGGGGATCCAGCCTTCCCTACACCGGGAAAACGGATCCAAGACACCCATTTTATCATATTAAACCTTGCTTCGCTTACCCAATCGGAATGGATGAGAAGGAGTCGGCCGGGCATACTACTCCCATCATGAACAGCCGGATACGGCGCTTAGGAGGCAGATAAAATGAAACTGGGAGGATTTATTGCCGGAAGTTTGATTGGAGCGGCGGCAGCCTGTATGTTGCCCGCAAAAGGCCGGGGGCGGCAGCGGTAGCGTCGGGAATTGCCGGAGAGCTGTGGTCCAAGGCCGCCGGAAGAGCGATGTCTGGAATGATCCGAGACAAAAGCGGCGCGGCGACGCGCCGCGGCCCCGCAAGATCCTCGTCGGCGAAAAGCTCCGGCCGGGTCGCGGACAGCGGTTCCTGGGAGCGGATCGCTGCGCTCGTGAACAGCGATCCGGAGGTCAAAAAGGAATCGGAAAAGATCATCGCAGAAGCTTCGTCGTCCCCGGCTGCCCATTGAATCTTCCCGGCCGCTTCCCTATATTGGGAGGCGGCTGTTTTTTTTGACCTGCTCGTGCATTCCTCCTTCATAGATGGTAATATAGTTATATGGCACGTATGCCGCACATTATGGCTTGCGCTTCATACGCTGTTATATCCGATGCTGCAGAGGAGGATCCTGTCATGAAGATCGAACGGTTGGGGCAAGACAAAATTCGCATTTTTCTGACGTTCGACGACCTGCTGGAGCGCGGGATCCAGAAGGACGACATGTGGCGCGAGATACCGAAAGTGCATGAGCTGTTCAGCGAAATGATGGACCAGGCCTATTCGGAACTCGGCTTCGATGCGAACGGACCGCTTGCGGTCGAAGTCATCGCGATGCCGGCTCAAGGCATGGTGGTGATCGTCACCCGCGGCAAGATGAATGTGAGCTCGGACGCGGGACGTGCCGACGAGGACGATGCGGACGAGGATATGTACGAGATGGAAGTGACGCTCGAATCCAGCGACACGATCATGTACATGTTCAAGGATTTCGAGGATGTCATCTCCGCAGCCAAGCAGCTTTCGGCCTCGGAACTGACGGAAGAAGGAAGACTGTACGCATACAACGGACGCTGGATTCTCGCTTTCGATACCGCTTCGGCGGAACCGGCGGGACAGAATGCGATGATTGCCATCCTGGCGGAGTTTGGAGACGCGACCTCGGTTACCTACGCGGTTTTGGAGGAGTACGGCAAGATAGTCATGCCGGCCGATGCTGTTCGCGGGCTTTGCCATCATTTTAAATCCTAGCCCCAGTTGCCAAGAGCATTCGCGATCCATCGGGAATGCTCTTCTTTTGTGCTGAACGGGACTGAACCTATACTTTCATCAACAAGAAGGAGGCAGGGGATCCCTTGCTGCTTTTCTCAATTTTGACGGCCGCAGTGGCTCCGGGCATCTCGCTGCTCACCTATTTGTACTTGAAGGACCGTTACGACAGCGAGCCCATCCATCTTGTCTTCAGGCTGTTCGTCACCGGCATGCTGGTCGTCGTGCCGATCATGGTCATCCAAAGAGGACTGGAGCTCTGGCTCGGCAGCCATCCGCTTCTGTTCTCCTTCGCCCTCTCCGGAGGCGTCGAGGAATTGTTCAAATGGTTCGTCCTTTATCATATCATCTACAATCACATGGAATTCGACGAGCCGTATGACGGCATCGTTTATGCGGCCAGTGTCTCCCTCGGCTTCGCCACCCTGGAGAACATCATGTACGCCGTATTCTATCCGTCCACTTTCGGAACGATGATGCTGAGGGCATTGCTGCCCGTGTCGGGACATGCCTTGTTCGGCATCATGATGGGCTACTATTTCGGCAAGGCGAAGTTCGCTCCCAAGCGCCATATCCGCAGGTTCCTGCTGCTGTCTTTGATTCTGCCTGTCTTGTGGCACGGCTTGTACGACTGGATCCTGACCTCGACAGCGAGGGAATGGGCATGGATCATCGTGCCGTTCATGGCGGTGCTGTGGATCTGGGGCCTCCGGAAGATCGGCAGGGCCAATTCCCGCTCTCCGTTTCGGATCGTGGGCAGGGAGGAAGAGGTTAAGCTTTGACCGTTCCGTCCATACTTGCTTGTAGAGACAAACGCTCAATGCGGGAGGACGCAAGCATATGGATGAGGCAAGAGTGAAGATCAGCATTCGCTGCCGGCTCTGCGGAGAGAAGTTCGTTCTTCGCGGCCGCAGGGACCAGGGAAGAGTCGATACCGGCTTCAAGCAATGCCTGTGCAGCAATACCGATGATTTCGAAATCGAAGAGCTGCCGGTATAAAGTCATAGCCCCATGCATAAAGCTCCTTTCCTTCAACCAAACTAACACCAGGTTTGGCATAAGAAAGGAGCTTTTGCCGTATGTACCAACGTTTAAGCCGTGTGCTTTTTCCCGTTATGACGCTGCTTTTTGTCGGCGCGATCTATTGGGGCTACCAGGAGCATCAAGAGAAGAATTCGGTCTTGGTCAAGGCGGAAAACCAGTATCAGAAAGCATTCCATGAATTGAGCTATCATGTGGACCAGCTCCATCACCAGCTCGGCAGCACGCTGGCCGTCAATGCCGCCTCCCAGGGCTACCAGCGCAAAAGCCTCGTCAATGTGTGGAGACTGACCAGCCAGGCGCAGAGCGAGATCAACCAGCTGCCGGTCAGGATGATTCCTTTCAATAAAACCGAGGACTTCCTGTCGCATATTTCGAATTTCGCCTACAAGGCATCCATGCGGGATTTGACGAAGCAGCCGCTGAGCGACGGCGAGATGAGCACGATGAAAACCTTGTATGCAAAATCGGCCGAGATCGCCCACGAGCTCGGAAAAGTGCAGGATAAAGTGCTCCAGGACAAGCTCCGTTGGATGGATGTCGAATTGGCGATGGCCGCCGACAAGCAGAAATCCGGCAACGTCATCGTCGACGGATTCAAGGACGTCGATTCCCGGATGGACAAAATGGCTTCGGTCGATTGGGGACCGACGGTAAGCGGCTTGTATGAGAAGAGATCCGTGAGCATGCTGAGCGGCAGGCCCGTTACCGCCGAGGAGATCAAAACCAAGGCGGCCAGGTTCCTCGACATGCCTTCGACGGAAGGCATCCGGGTCGTCGAGAACGGCAAGGACACCAACTATAAATCCTTCTCCGCCGTCGTCAAGGAAAAGGGGACAGGCAAAAACATCGCGATGGACTTTACTTCCCGCGGAGGCGATCTGATCTGGTTCGTCCATCCCCGCGATGTGGCCGACAAGAAGATCGGCATGAAGGAAGCCCGCGACAAAGCCGATGAATTCCTGGACAAGCACGGCTACAAGAAAATGACGCCCGTCACCTACGACGAATACGGCAAGGAAGCGGTATTCACTTATGTAGGTAACGACAACGGCGTGCTGATCTATCCGGACAAGCTCAGCGTGAAGGTCGCGTTGGACAAAGGCGATGTGATCGGCCTGCAGGCTAGCGACTATGTCTTCTCGCACAAGGAGCGCAAGCTCGGCAAGCCGGCGATGACGGAGGCCAAGGTGCGCGGCGGCCTGAGCGAGGCGATGAAAAAGTCGCCGGCCAAGCTGGCCCTGATCAAGAACGACGACAATCAGGAAGTGCTCTGCTACGAATTCAAAGGCGAGAGCAACGGCACCAAATACCGCATCTACCTGAATGCGGACAGCGGGCTCGAGGAAGCGGTGGAGGAACTGCCGGGAGAGAGCCGCTCCTAGACCGCCTTCCAGGCAAAAAAGCCCATTTTTCGATATGGCTCCCCATCATCCGACATGCTATAATCATGGCATTACGGGAGGGGGAGCCTATTTTGCTGCCTAGGGTTAACGAAAATCTATATATTCAAGTGGCTTCTTCCGACGAAGAAGAAGCTCAGATGGTCTTCAAGTCCCGAATCGCGGACGAGGATGCCGAGGCCATATACATCGAGGTTCCGCTTCATGAGCCCAGCCGCAAGCTGAAAAAGCTTTATATCGGGGACGAGCTTTCGGCCCATGTCATCAGCTCGGAAGGCATCAAGCATTATTTCAACTCCCATGTTCTCGGCTTCCGGGAAGACGTCATCCGCCTCGTTCGAATCCGCAAGGCCGATCCCGACAGCATGACGAAAATCCAGAGGCGCAGCTTCCTGCGGGTGCCGGCCGATCTGGAGCTTGCGGTGTCCATCCGCGGCCGCATCCGGTTCGTGGCGATGACGGACGATATCGGCGGCGGCGGCATCTCGTTCCTCTGCGACAAGGCCAAGCCGGTCGAGCAGGGAATGGAGCTGGAGTGCTGGCTGCTCGTGCCCTACAAGAACGGGACGCTTGAGCATGCCTTCTTCAAGGGCGAAATTGTCCGTGTCGACATGACGGAGACGGGCAAGAAGCAGGCGATGATCAAATTCACGACGATCTCGGAGCCGGACCGGCAAAGGATCATCCGTTTCTGCTTCGAACGGCAATTGGAATTCCGGAAGTAATCTCGTTCCCGGGCATACATAACGGAGTTTTTAATGGGCAACATAGGCCTATATTCCTACGATTGGAAGGGATGGGCCGATGAGGAGGATGGAGGACAAGGTCACTTGGGGACTTGCCGCATGCGCTCTTCTTCTGTTCGCAGCTTTGCTGGCCGTCCAGGCTGCCGCATGCCTGCTTCCCGACCGGGGGGATATCGTCAGCCGCCGCAGCCAGGAGGGGGAGGAATTCCGATAGACGGTTACTGTTTTGCATCCAACAGTCGACTGTGATATAATTATTTGGCAGGCACAGCCTGCTTTTTTACTGATTTTGAACGAGAAATTCTCATGGACATCGCTTGGAGGAACGCCCTTTGAGTACCCATCACGACGGGGGAGGCGAGCGCATCAACATCGCGATCGACGGACCCGCCGGTGCCGGCAAGAGCACCGTTGCCCGGAGCGTTGCCGAGGCATTAGGCTATATTTATATCGATACTGGCGCCATGTACCGCGCAGTTACATGGAGCGCGCGTAACGCCGGCATCGACATCGGCGACGACGGCGCGCTGGCGGAACATGCGGAGGGGCTGGACATTTCCTTGGCTCCGGGACCCGACGGCCAGATCGTCTTGCTGAACGGAGAGGATATCACGGCCTTGATCCGCTCGAGGGACATCAATCTGAATGTTTCCCAAGTCGCGGCCAACGATCGGGTCCGGATGCTGCTGGCGGACAAGCAGCGCAAGCTCGCGGACGGCAAGGGCGTCGTCATGGACGGCCGGGACATCGGCTCGCATGTGCTGCCGGATGCCGAGCTCAAGATCTATCTGACGGCCAGCGTCGAGGAAAGGGCGCTCAGAAGGTTCCGAGAGACGGATCCCGCTTCGGGGCTGACGCTTCAGCAGCTGGAGAAGGAGATCGAGGAGAGGGACCGCAAGGACATGCAGCGCGCCGTTTCGCCTCTGATCCGCACGCCGGATCATATTCTGGTGGATACGACCGGCATTTCTGCCAGCGGGGTCATCGACACGATCGCATCGCTCAGCCGCAAAAAACTGGCGGAGGCGAACTTGCCATGATCTATACCTTTTGCCGCGCTGTCCTGAGAGGCGCCTACGCCCTGCTGTTCCGTCTCGAAGCCAGGGGACTGGAGAACATACCGGCCGATGGGCCTGTCATTCTCTGCTCCAACCACATTAGCAATTTCGATCCGCCGACTGTCGGCATCAAGCTCAGCCGCAAGGTCCACTATATGGCTAAGGCCGAGCTGTTCGACGTGCCGCTGTTCGGCCCCTTGATCAGGGCTCTGGGCGCATTCCCCGTCAAGCGCGGCGGAGTGAGCAAGGACTCCATCAAGACGGCGATCGCGCTTCTCAAGGAAGGCAGCGTCATGGGCATCTTCCCCGAAGGAAGCCGCAACAGCGGAGGCGACGCGGCCAAGAAAGGCGCGGCCATGATCGCCATGCGCAGCGGAGCGGTCGTCATACCGGTCGCCATCTCGGGGTCTTACAAGCTGTTCCGCAAGACGGTCGTCTCCTACGGCAAGCCCGTGGACTTATCCGAATTCATGAATTCATCCGGAGATGCGCTGGAACAGGTGACCAGAGCCATCATGATGCGAATCGAAGAACTGCGCAAGCAAGCGTAAGCATGTTTTATTCCCTTGTTCCTGTCAGGGTAGGGATCCATCGGGAGCCCAAGTTCCCGCCCTTCCGTTTCAATGGTGCAATATGGGTTTAAATAAAGTTGGGGTATGAACTGAGGAGGTTATTTCAATGTCAGAAGAAACAAAGATCCAGGACTCTGTCCAAGAATCTCAGCAAGGTCTTAGCCAAGATGAGCTTGAGAACATCGTTTCCCTCAAAAAGGGCGACATCGTGACCGGCACGATTGTGAAAGTTGAAGACAACCAGGCAACCGTAAGCCTAGGTTATAAATATGACGGTGTCGTTCCGCTGCGCGAGCTCAGCTCCGTACAGCTGGACAGCGCCAATGACGCGGTGAAGCTCGGCGAGGAAATCACGCTGAAGGTCATCACGATCGACGACGAGAAGGAGAAGCTCGTTCTCTCCAAGAAAGCCGTCGACGGCGAAAAGGCTTGGGATTCCCTGCAAGCCCAATTCGAAGCTGGCGAAGTTCTTGAAGTTACCGTGGCTGACGTCGTCAAGGGCGGTCTCGTCGTCGACGTAGGCGTGCGCGGCTTCATTCCGGCTTCCATGGTGGAGCGTCATTTCGTCGAGGACTTCAAAGACTACAAGGGCCGTACCCTGAACGTCAAGATCAAGGAAATCGACCGCGAAAACAACAAAATCATCCTCTCCGCCAAAGATGTCTTGGAGCAGGAATTCGAGAAAAACAAGCAAAACGTCATTTCCGGCCTTGAAGTCGGCCAAGAGCTTGACGGAACGGTTCAACGCCTGACTCCGTTCGGCGCGTTCGTCGATATCGGCGGCGTTGACGGTCTTGTTCACGTTTCCGAAATGTCCTGGCAGCATGTTGCGCATCCGAAGGATGTCGTAACGGAAGGCCAATCCGTCCGCGTCAAAGTCCTCAAGCTGGACCCTAACGCCGGCAAAATCAGCCTCAGCATCAAAGCTGCCCAACCGGGACCTTGGGAATCCGTAAGCGGCCAATTCAAAACGGGCGACATCGTAACGGGTACCGTTCGCCGCCTCGTAACCTTCGGAGCTTTCGTTGAGATCGCTCCTGGAGTGGAAGGCCTCGTTCATATTTCCCAAATCGCTCACCGCCACGTGGCGACTCCTCAGGAAGTGCTCAAGGAAGGCCAAGAAGTTCAAGCCAAAATCCTTGACTTCAACCCGTCCGAGAAGCGCGTAAGCCTGAGCATCAAAGAAACGGAAGAAGCTCCGGAGCAAGCTCCGCGCGCCGAGCGTCCTCAGCGCGAGCGTTCCGACCGCGGCGGATTCAAGGAGAAGATCGACAACCCGAACGTCTCCCTGAGCAACCAAAGCATGAGCTTCAACCTTGGCGAGCGCTTCGGCGACAAGCTGAGCAAATTCAAGTGATCCAGGCGATGCAGCCCCGCGCTTCTCGTGCGCTAGGGCCGCATCGGCTCGAAAGCCTTTCCGATTCAGGTCGGAAAGGCTTTTTTTATTTGCTTCCGCTCCGCGATTCAAACCTCGGCACTTCGCGCATAATACGCGTAGGAGGTGCAGGCAATGAGTGGAATGGAAGAAGGATTTCTGGCATTGGAGCTCGCAGCCGTCTGGCTCATCCTGCTTGCGACCGGCTGGAACAAGGAAGCGGCTGGAGGACTGGGCTGGAGGATGGCGGCGGCAGGCATCGCCGGCATGATCATGCTGTCCCGGATCGAGGTTGATCTGCCATGGGGCTTGAGGGCAAGCGCGTCGGCCGCTGCCCTGCTGCTGGCCTGCCTGGCGGTCTGGCGGCTCGGAGTTCCGCGCGGAGACCGCTTCTATACGGCGGGCTGCGGCCTGCTTCTGGGGCTGCTTATGGCATGGATGAACACAATGTATGCTTCAAGCCCGCTGCTGACCGTCGTGAGGGCGGGCTGGGACATTCCGATCTTATGCGGCATGCTCGCTGCCCTGCTCTCTCTGCGGGCGGTCAATCAATTGGTCATTATCGCCGTGGGCTACTGGATCGCCTCGGTTTTTCCCGCATGGCTTCCCTCAACGATTGGTGCCGCGTCCGTCATCGGCAAGGCCGGCTGGTGGGACGGCTTTGCCGCAGCCGCAGCGTCATGCCGTCTTCTGACCGTTGTCATTTCCGCGGCAGCGTCCGGATTCTCGCGCTTGTTCGTTCAGCGGATGGATAACAGGGAAGGGGATATATGAGGATGGACGACTTGTCGAATTACTTGCATGAGCATCGAATGGTCGTCGGCGTGATGGCCGGCATCGCCTTCGGCTTGCTTGCCCGGATCCTGCTGCTGCGCACGGATTACAGGCAGTATCCCACTTACCCGCACGGCCAGATCATCCATATCTCGCTCGGAGTGATCGCCTCGGCGCTTGGAGCGGTGGCGGTTCCGGCTCTTTACCAGAAAAACCTGACGGCCCTCACCTTTCTGACGGTTGCCGCCCAGCAGTTCCGCGAGGTGCGCAATATGGAAAGGGAGACGCTGAGCAAGATGGATTCCATGGAAATCGTCTCCAGAGGGACTTCGTACATCGAGGGGATCGCTATGGTTTTCGAAGGCCGCAATTATCTGGTCATCATGGCCGCCATGGCCGCCAGCCTGTTCGCCGTCGCTTTCAATCTCTGGATCGGGATCGCAGGAGGATTGCTGTCCTTAATTATCGTTTGGAAATTGAAGTCCGGAAAATCGATCTCTGCCATTGCGGATATTATTCCCGGCAAGGTCAGGATCGAAGGTCCGGATCTCTATGTCGACAACATCTATATCATGAATGTCGGGCTGCAGAGCAATCGGGACATCATCGCGAAGCATGGCCTTGGTCTCATCGTCAAGCCCCGCAGCGCCAACGGCCGGGTCACCTTGTCGAATCTTGGACAGAGGCAGGCGATTCTCTACGATCTGTCCACGATTCTCGGCCTCCATAGCGACACAGGGGAGCCGGCCCTGGTGCCTCTGGCCAAGCTGGATTTGGACAGCGGCTGCCTCGGCGTCTTCATCATTCCGCATGAGCGCGACCTGTCCAAGGCGTGCGAAATCGCCGGGCGTGTCCCGCTGCTGGAGATGGCGGTCCGAATGCCGTCCAAAGCGGGAGTCAACCAGGGGGAGGGCGGATCGAATGGCTAGCATTGTCGCCATTGTCAGCACCAGCCATGAATCCGTGGCTGGCGGAGCTCCGATCTTTATTGAGAAAGATGCTGAAAAAGCCCAGGAAACGGCATTTTTCCTGGAGAAGATCATGGACGCGACCGCGCATGATCTGAAAAACGGATCGTTCATCCTGGTGGACAGAAGCCGGTAGGCGAACCCTGCGTTTCCATAGGAAACCATTGAAAAGTTAGCCAACCAGGCTGTTTTTTGCTATGATGGATGGCGTGAGTATTTTTGAGAGGGTGTATACTATGGCAAGACCCGTTATAGCCATCGTGGGCAGGCCTAATGTGGGGAAATCCACGATCTTCAACCGGGTCATAGGCGACCGCCTGGCTATCGTTGAGGATAAACCTGGCGTCACGCGTGACCGGATCTATGGAACCGGTGAATGGAATGGAAGATCGTTCAGCATCGTCGATACAGGCGGCATCGAGATTGACGGCGAAGACGAAATCATGAAATCAGTCCGGATGCAGGCTGAACTGGCTGTCGAGGAAGCGGATGTCATCATCTTCATGGTCGACGCCAAAACCGGACTTACCCTTGCGGATGAAGAAGTGGCTCAAATGCTGTTCCGTTCGCGCAAGCCGGTTGTCGTAGCCGTCAACAAGGTGGACAATCAGGGCCGGATGGAAGACATTTACGAGTTCTTCGGACTCGGCTTCGGAAGCCCGATCGCCATTTCCGGTTCCCATGGCACCGGCATCGGCGACCTTCTGGACGAAGCCGTATCGAAGCTTCCCGAACTGGAAGAAGATCATTACGACGAGGATGTCATCAAGGTCGCCTTGATCGGCAGGCCGAATGTCGGCAAGTCCTCGCTCGTCAACGCGCTGCTCGGCGAAGAGCGCGTTATCGTCAGCGATGTGGCGGGAACGACCCGCGACGCGATCGACACCCCGTTTGAGAAGGACGGCCAGCGTTATGTTCTTATCGATACGGCCGGCATGCGCAAGCGCGGCAAAGTGTACGAAACGACGGAGAAATACAGCGTCATGAGATCGCTCAAGGCGATCGAGCGGGCGGATGTCGTTCTGATCCTGATCAATGCCGAGGAAGGCATCATCGAGCAGGACAAGCATATAGCCGGTTATTCCCATGAAGCCGGCAAGGCTTCCATTTTCGTCGTCAACAAGTGGGACGCGGTGGACAAGGACGACAAGTCGATGCAGCATTTCACGCAGAACATCCGGGATCACTTCCTGTTCATGTCGTATGCGCCGATCGCTTTCCTGTCCGCTCTTACGAAGTCGCGCCTGCACAAGCTGCTTCCGATCATCAACCATGTATCCGAGCAGCATTCCCTGCGCATACAGACCCATCTTCTCAATGACGTCATTTCCGATGCGGTCGCGATCAACCCTCCTCCTACGGACAAGGGCCGCCGTCTGCGCATCAACTACGTCACGCAAGTAGCCGTAAGGCCGCCGACGATCGTCATCTTCGTCAATGCGCCGGAGATCATGCACTTCTCCTACGAACGCTACCTGGAGAACAAAATACGCGCCGCGTTCGACTTCGAGGGCACGCCGATCCGTCTGTTCACGCGTCGGAAGTCGGATGAGGACTAGGGGAGAAGAACGTTGCTCATATCCATCCTTGCGATTGCAGCGAGCTATCTGCTCGGCTCGGTTTCCTTCAGCATACTGATTGGACGGTATGTGAAGGGCATTGATATCCGCCAGCATGGAAGCGGCAACGCGGGAGCGACCAATACGCTCCGCGTGCTCGGCAAAGGCCCCGGCATCGCCGTCTTCCTGCTGGACATCGCCAAAGGCGTCTGCGCCGTCCTGCTGGGGCAGCTGCTCGTCCCGGACTCGGACTGGGTGCCCGCCATTTGCGGACTGGCCGCGATCATGGGCCATAACTGGCCGCTTTATTTCCGCTTCAAGGGAGGCAAAGGAATCGCCACGACAGTAGGAGCACTCGTCGTTCTGTCGTTCCTTCCCTGCCTGATCGCCGGCATCATTGCGATCGCGGTCATCGCTCTGACCCGCTACGTTTCGCTCGGCTCGCTCGTCTTCGCTTTGTTGACGCCATTATTCATTTTCTTCCTCGAAGGCGCCGAGCCGGCGTTATGGGCAGCGATGCTGTTATGCTTATTCGCTTTTGTCCGCCATCGGACC
This sequence comes from Paenibacillus sp. P22, assembly GCF_000469945.2. Classification (NCBI taxonomy): domain Bacteria; kingdom Bacillati; phylum Bacillota; class Bacilli; order Caryophanales; family Paenibacillaceae; genus Paenibacillus; species Paenibacillus sp. P22. The sequence goes on from NZ_CBRA020000050.1 coordinate 55,387, forward strand.
AATATCGTCAAGCTGGCGCGCGGCCAGGAAAACAAGCTCGGAACGAAGAAAGGGTGAGCAGCACAATGCCGACAAATGCGGAAACCAACGGTCGGCGGCGCCTCCGCGTAGCGGTACTTGTCGCAGGCAGCTGGGGAACGGCGCTGTCTTCGGTGCTTGCGGACAACGGTCATGAGGTGACCATATGGACCCGCAGCGCCGGACAGGCGGAGGAGATCAGCCAGCGCCGCACCAACTCCCGTTATTTGCCCGATATTCCGCTGGCGGCTGCGCTCCGCGCGACGACGGACATGAAGGAAGCTCTTCGCGAAGCCGAGCTGGTGCTGTTCGCAGCCCCTTCCTCGGCAATGCGGGAAGTAGCAGCCGCCGCGGCGGGGTCGATCGGCCCGGACGCCGTCATCGTCCATGCCACCAAAGGATTTGAAGCGGAGACGCTGGAGCGCATGTCCCAGGTGCTTGCGGGCGAGCTTGGAAGGGATGAGCGCGAAATCGTCGTGCTCTCCGGACCGAGTCACGCGGAGGAGGTCGTGCGCAAGCTGCCGACGACGGTTGTCGTCGCCTCGATCTTCCCTGGACCGGCCAAACGGGCGCAGGACGCCTTCATCAATTCCTGCTTCCGGGTCTACACCAACCCCGATGTCATCGGAGTCGAGGTCGCCGGCGCCATCAAGAACATCATCGCGCTGGGAGCCGGCCTCTCCGACGGACTCGGCTTTGGCGACAACGCCAAGGCGGCGCTGCTGACCCGCGGCTTGGCTGAAATCGGCCGGCTCGGCTCCGCGATGGGGGCGACGATGATGACGTTCGCCGGGCTTGCCGGAGTCGGCGACCTCATCGCGACCTGCACGAGCCCGCATAGCCGCAACTGGAGAGCGGGCTCGCTGCTCGCCAGCGGCCTGTCTCTGGACGAAGTGCTGGAGAAGGTCGGCATGGTCGTGGAAGGCGTGCGAACGACCCGCTTCGCCCGGACGCTCGCGGCGCGCTACGGCGTCGAGATGCCGATAACGGACCAGCTCTACGAGGTGCTCTTCGAGGGCAAGGATCCCCGCGAAGCGGTGGAGATGCTCATGCTGCGGGACCGCACCGGCGAACTGTAGTCCTTACCCGGCATCCGCCCTCACCCCCAGCGGCTTCTCCTCATAGGATGATGCTAGAGCGGTTATGCCGCCGGCTTCGGCCGGCGCTAGCCCCATCATTACTGGGGAGGCGACAATGGTGAGCAAACATTCGCCGAAGGATATTCTTGGAGCAGTCAACAAGAAAACCGGCAAAAACATTACAGAGAATCAGGTTAAAAAAATCGCCAGCGGAGTCACTCCGGAGACGATCCAGAGTGAGGAAGAGCTTCGCAAGCTGGTTAAGCAGGTTGCCTCCATGGCGAAGGTTCCGGTATCGGAGCAGACGATGAACGACATCGTCAAAGCCGTCAAGGCGAGCGGCATGAATATGGGCAACCTGGAAGCCCTGATGAAAATGATGATCAAGAAATAAGGACGCAGCGTTCCTGGAACGGCCTCGGACCGGCTGAGCTTCGGCTTGCCCGGTCCGTCGTTCCGGAGCGGCCGGGGACAAGCCTTTTGCAGGACGGCGGCATCGCTCGGAAAAGGTCCGGAGGAATGGAGAGGCAGAACAAATGCAACCGAGTCCGATGACCGTAATGTGGATCTCGCTGGCCGGAATCGGCCTGATGGTCATATCCGCATTGGTGATTACGTTCGCCCGCATGAAAACGAAGGGGATTCTGCGGGGCGTTCTGTCGCTGGCCGCATTCGCCATGCTGGTGTTCGGCTTTATTCTTGGCGTGTTTTCGATTATCGTCTGACCGGAGGGAATGCAACGATGATTACTCTCATCGGCCGCACGCGCTCTACGGACGCGGATGCCGTGAAAGGCCGCACGCTGCTTCAGCATGCGGTGGAGACCAAGGCGGAATGGGGCTACAACTGCAGCCGTGGAACATGCGCCCGCTGCCGCTGCCATGTCGATCAAGGCATGGAGCATCTGGAAGGCGTCACCGACGCCGAATGGGATCGTCTGGAGCCGGAAGAGCTGGATCAGGGCTTCCGATTGTCCTGCCAGGCGGTCGTGAACAGCGACGATGCGGTCATCGTCGTCCGGCACAAGCCTTATTTCTAACGAGAAAGCCTACATACAGGAGGCGGCGCGATCATGGCAGAGGCGACCTTTTGGCCATCCGGGAAGACCGTCAAGGTCAGGCCGGGCACGACGCTTCTGAGCGCTGCCAGGCAGGCGGGCCTCAGCGTTCCCGTCCGATGCGACGGCAAAGCCGCCTGCCTCATGTGCAAGATGTCGCTGCTTCCCGACCACGGGGATCAGGGACTTTCCCGCCTGAGCGAGGTGGAGCGCCGCAAGCTTGGAACCGACGGACATCAGCGGCTCGGCTGCCAGAGCAGGGTAACGGGCAATTGCCATGTCAGCATACCCGAAAGTCCGCTGAAAGCAGCTGTAAGACGTCAATTGGAGCGTCAGGCCGCTGAAGACGATGATGATTGGCTGCGGGGATTTCGAAGCTAATCCGAAGCAGGAGGATCGCATGATGGTGAATGAAGGAACCCTCGGCCGCCGGGCGGAGGGGCGCAAATGGCGAGGCATCGCGGGAGCCGCTGCCGCCGTGATGCTGGCGGCAAGCTTGTCCGGCTGCATGTATCCGCGAGAGCGCATGGCCGAGAGCCAGGCTCCATCGATGGACGTCGTTGCCGGGGTGCAGGCGGTGGTCGATCTTTATCAGCAGAAGAAAGGTCTTCTGCCGATCAAGAACGCCACGCAGGAAACGCCGGTCTACGAGAAGTTCGTCATCGACTTTCCCAAGCTGCAGCGGGAGAACTTCATGTCGGATCTGCCGGCGGCGTCGTTCGAGAAGGGCGGCAGCTATTACTTCCTGATCCAGAACGAGGAGAAGGACCCGACCGTGAAGCTGATGCCGCTGACGATCTTCCAGGCGGTGAACGACGTGCAGGGCTGGGTCGACCAGTACGGCCGCAGCCATGGAGGCGAGCTCCCGGCGGCCGGCGAAGCTTATCCAGGCTACAGCAGGATCGACTTCAAAAAGCTGGGCCAGAAGGAGCCTTCCGTCCGCAGCCTGTATTCCGGCGGCGCCTTGACGTTCATGTTGAGCGACAAGGGACGGGTCTACGCCGATTACGGAAGCGACATGATGCGCTTCGTTCAGAAGCGCGGCCTCGACAAGGTGGGAGCGGATCTCGACCTGCGGCAGCTGCTGGCGGAGGACACCGACTTCGTGCCGGTCAAATCGCCGCCGTACAAGCTTGTCAATGGGGAACCTGCGGCCCAGCCCGAATAGCAGGTATAGGACGAGAACCTTCTTGTCCCTTTTTCGCCAAGCGCGAGAGGGACGGAAGGTTCTTTTCTGTTAACCGGGGGCATATCAATCTATCTTGAAAGGGCTATGGATATCCGGACCGGGATGCAAGAATGTTGGACGCAACCGTCATAATCCGGAAGGATGGACAATAAGCTATTACTAGTCCACAGCATGTACGAGTTGCGTCGCTTGCCTACCCTCTTGACCGGTGGAAGGCGACGAACCGGATATTCGATTGGGAGGGGATCTGAAAGTGGAAAAAGTGGATATTTTCAAGGACATCGCGGAGCGTACCGGCGGAGACATCTACCTCGGCGTCGTCGGTGCGGTCCGAACAGGCAAGTCGACGTTCATCAAGCGATTCATGGAAACGACCGTACTTCCCAACATTACGAGCGAGGTGGACCGCGTCCGTGCGGTGGATGAGCTTCCGCAAAGCGCGGCAGGCAAGACGATCATGACGACGGAGCCTAAGTTCGTTCCGAACCAGGCTGTCCGCATTCATGTCGCCGAAGGCCTGGAAGTCAACGTCCGCCTCGTCGATTGCGTCGGATACGCTGTGGATGGCGCCAAAGGCTACGAGGACGAGAACGGCCCCCGGATGATCACGACGCCTTGGTTCGAGGAGCCGATTCCGTTCCAGGAAGCGGCGGAAATCGGAACCCGCAAGGTCATCCAGGAGCATTCCACTCTCGGCGTGGTCGTTACGACGGACGGCACGATTGCCGAAATTCCCCGCAGCTCGTATGTCGAATCCGAAGAACGGGTCATCGCCGAGCTGAAGGAAGTCGGCAAGCCGTTCGTGCTCATCATCAACTCCACCCGTCCGAAAAGCGATGAAGCCCTGCAGCTTCGCGGCGAGCTTCAAGCCAAATACGACATTCCGGTCATGACGCTGAGCGCGGCAACCATGGGCGAGGAGGAAGTGACCTCCGTCCTCCGCGAGGTGCTCTACGAGTTCCCTGTGCATGAGGTCAACGTCAACCTGCCCAGCTGGGTCATGGTGCTGAACGAAAGCCATTGGCTGAGAAGCAACTTCGAAAATTCGGTCCGCGATACGGTCCAGGACATCCGCAGGCTGCGCGATGTGGATCGTGTCGTCGCCCAATTCATGGAATACGACTTCATCTCCAGAGCCGGCCTCAGCGACATGAATATGGGGCAGGGCGTAGCGGAGATCGACCTGTACGCCCCGGATGAGCTGTACGACCAGATTCTGATGGAAGTGGTCGGCGTCGAAATCCGAGGCAAGGACCATCTGCTGCAGCTCATGCAGGATTTCACTCATGCCAAGCGGGAATACGACCGCTTCGCGGAAGCGCTGGAGATGGTCAAGACGACCGGCTACGGCATCGCGGCTCCGACCCTTGCCGAGATGCAGCTTGACGAGCCGGAGCTGATCCGTCAAGGCTCCCGCTTCGGGGTCAGGCTGAAGGCGACGGCGCCTTCCATCCATATGATTCGAGTGGACGTGGAATCGGAGTTCGCTCCGATCATCGGGACGGAGAAGCAAAGCGAGGAGCTCGTGAGATACCTCATGCAGGACTTCGAGAACGATCCGATCAAGGTATGGGATTCAGACATGTTCGGCCGTTCGCTGCATTCCATCGTGAGGGAAGGCATCCAGGGCAAGATTGCGATGATGCCCGACAATGCCCGCTACAAGCTGCAGGAAACGCTGGGAAGGATCATCAACGAAGGCTCCGGAGGCCTTATCGCGATCATTCTCTAATGAATTGTTGTTGAACGCCGGGGGGCTTATCGCCCTCCGGTTTTTTGCGTGCGCGGGAAGAGATCGGTTGGACTATTTTTCTGGAATATTTTGGGGCGACAGCGCTTTAAACAAAAAAAAGCTTGAATATTATTCGTGAAGTTCTATAATTATCCCTATCCAAAATATTCGAGCAATTTCGACGTCAAATCACTTAAATCCGATTGACATGCTTGGATAAAATGCTATGATGTTGCTTAACAAGCACATTCAGGAAGCTTGACATGACGGGGGAGGAAATACAGAGATGAACTGGGGCAAAAAATCACTGGTCGTTCTCGCAGCGGCAGCTTTATTGGGTACGGCCGCATGCGGGCAGAAAGGCAATAATTCCGAGGCGGACGGAGCGGGCGGAAGCGCGGCAGCCGGCAAATCGAACGGAATTCTCGCTACGCTCGGCGAAGGCAACGATTCGCTGAAGGGCAAAAAGATCGCGCTCATCATGCAGTTCAACGAAGGGGCGTTTTCCGCCCAATACGTTGCCGGCGTGAAGGAGCAGGTCGAGAGCTTCGGAGGCACGGTGCAGGTGCAGGCCTCGGGCAACAATCTGGCCGAGATGTCTTCCAAGCTTGAGGCTGCGGTCAACGGCGGCGTAGACGGCATCCTTACCGACCACGGAACGGCGGAAGCGCTGAAGTCCGGCGTAGAGAAAGCGGTCGGCAAGGGAATTCCGGTCGTAGCGTTCGATGCCGACATTACGGTGCCGGGAGTCACCGTGCTGCAGCAGAACGACCAGGATATGGCGGAAAAGTCGCTGGAGAAGCTGAAAACGGATATCGGCGGCAAAGGGAACATCGTCAAGGTGTGGGTTGCAGGCTTTGCGCCGATGGAAAGACGCCAGATTTCGTACAAGAAGTTCATGGATGCGAACCCGGATATCAAGGAGATCGCGCATTTCGGCACGGCGGACAAGCCGGCGCTGGATACGCAGAACCAGATGGAAGCCATCCTCAAGCAATATCCGAACAAAGGGGACATTGCCGCTGTATGGGCATCGTGGGATGAATTCGCCAAAGGAGCCGTCCGCGCCATCCAGCAAGCGGGCCGCAATGAAATCAAAGTCTACGGCATCGACATGAGCGACGAGGACCTCCAGATGATCCAGGATCCGAACTCGCCGTGGATCGCCTCGGTTGCCGTGGATCCGAAGGATATCGGCCGCGTGCAGGCGCGGTACCTGTACCAGAAGCTGCATGGCGACAAAACCGAAGACAAGGTCGTCCTTGATGCGGTTGCCGTCACCCGCGACGCATTGCCGAAGGACAAGAAGATCAACACGACCGAGCTGAGCGAGTATGTCGAGGGATGGGGCAAGAGCGAGCAGGGAATCGCCGATTGGATGGGCAAGACGGGCAATTAAGGGATAAGCAAGCAACGAACAAGCAAGCAACAAACAAACATAGAACAGACAAGCAAGAAAGGGTACAAGCAAGGAAGATTGCAACCAGATCGATGAACGGGAGGGATGAAGCTTGAGCCAGCCAAGCATGCTGTGCATGTCTGGGATATGCAAGTCCTTTTCCGGAGTTCCGGCATTGAAGGACGCCGGCCTTGAGGTGGCTGGAGGAGAGGTCCATGCTCTTCTCGGCGCCAACGGGGCAGGCAAAAGCACCCTGATCAAAATACTTTCCGGCGCGTACGGAGCCGACTCGGGCAGCGTGGAGATCGACGGGGGACCGGTCGTTCTCGGCGGTCCGGCCGAGGCGAAGGCGCTGGGCATCCACTGCGTCTACCAGTAAGTGGACACGGCGATCGTGCCGGCACTCAGCACGGCGGAGAACATCCTCCTCGACCGCCATGCGGCAAACGGCGCGGGACGATGGGTGAACTGGAAAGCGATGGCCGAAGAAGCCGGTGCCGCGCTGCAGCGGCTCGGCGTGGAGCTTCCGCTCCATAAGCCGGCCGGGGAGCTGTCCCTTGCGGAGAAGCAGCTGGTGCTCATTGCCCGCCTGTTAACGGAACGCGCACGATTCGTCATTCTGGACGAGCCTACGGCGCCGCTCAGCCTGGAGGAGGCTGAGCGGCTCTTCCGTGTCATCGAAGGGCTCAAGGCAAGCGGAATCGGCATCATCTTCATCACCCACCGGCTGCCGGAGGTGTTCCGGGTGAGCGACCGCATCACCGTCATGCGCGACGGCATGCGGGTCCTTACCGCAGACAAGAGGGATCTTACTCCCGAAGGCGTAGTGGAAGCGATGCTCGGACGCAAATTCGAGGAAGAGTATCCGAAGCTGGAGGCGGAAATCGGCGAAGTCGTTCTCGATGTCAACGGACTGCGGAGCGGGAGCCGGGTGAAGGATGTCAGCCTGAAGGTGCGGAGCGGCGAAATCGTCGCGGTCGTAGGGCTTGTCGGAGCAGGCAAGACCGAGCTGTCCCGAGCTCTCTTCGGCGCGGATTCCGTCGACGGCGGAACGATCCGCGCCGGCGGAAGACCTCTCAGGCTGAATCAGCCGGCCGACGCCGTAGCGGCGGGAATCGCCCTCGTGCCCGAGGAGAGAAGGCGGCAGGGCATTGTCGCGTCGGATTCCGTCCTGCGCAATCTCAGCCTCCCTTCCTTGAAGCGCTGGACGCGGCTCGGTTTTTTGGCTGGGCGCAAGGAGGAGGAGTCGGCCTCGGGCCTGATCTCTTCCCTGGGAATCAAGACGGCGGGCTTCCAGCAGATCATCGCCACGCTGAGCGGAGGCAACCAGCAGAAGGTCAGCATCGGCAAATGGATTCCGACGGAAGCGTCGGTATATCTGTTCGACGAGCCGACCAAGGGAGTGGACATCGGCGCCAAAAGCGATATCTTCCGCGTCATCGGCAATCTGGCCGCGCAGGGCAAGGCGATCCTGTACCTGACTTGCGAATTCCAGGAAGCCGTCGGCATCGCCGACCGGATTCTGGTCATGTATGACGGGGCGATCGTGAAGGAGTTCCCGAGAGGGCAAGCCTCTCTGGAGGAGCTGCTCATTGAAGCCAGCGGAGGAAGAGGAGGAACAGCATGAATTCCAGATCGGCCGATTTCATTTTCAAATATGGATCGCTTTTGGTCATCGGCATTGTCATTATTTTCTTTTCCATTTGGGACAAGCATTTCTTTACGTACGACAACCTGGCCTCGATTTTGAGGGCGATTTCGATTACGGCGTTCGTGGCGATCGGCGTCACGTTCTCACTGTCCGTGGACGGCTTCGACCTGTCGGTCGGCTCGACCGTATCGATCGTCATCGCTTTTTCGACAGCGCTCATGGTCTGGTATCAGATGCCGCTCGCAGTCGTCATCATCGGCTCGCTCCTGCTCGGAGCGGCGGTAGGGCTGGTCAATTCGCTCCTGATCGTAAGGGTGCGGATTCCGGATCTGCTCGCCACGCTCGCAATGATGTATATCGTCTCGGGCATCCAGCAAATATTCACCAAAGGCAATTCCATCTACAGCAACATGATCATGCCGGACGGCTCGACCGCTCCGGGTACGATTCCTTCGTCCTTCCTGTGGATGGGGCAGGGCGAGCTGCTCGGCATCCCGGTTCCGGTCGTGCTGATGGCCGTCGCCTTCGTCGCCGTTTTCATCTTTTTCAAATACACGCGGATCGGACGCCAGATGGAAATGACCGGAGGCAACGAGGAAGCGGCCCGTCTATCCGGCGTAAGGGTGAAGCGCATCCGCACCGCGGCTTATGTGCTGTCGGGGTTGTTCGCGGCCATCGGCGGCCTGCTCTTCGCAGCCCGTACCGGCAGCGGCCAGTCCGGCGCCGGCGCTCCGATCCTCATGGAAGCGGTAGCGGCCGTCTTCGTCGGTTATTCGGTGCTGGGCAAAGGACGGCCTAACATTGTCGGCACCTTTTTCGGGGCCGTTCTGATCGGCGTGCTGCTGAACGGACTGACGATGATGAACGTTCCGTACTATTCCAACGACTTCATCAAGGGCGCCGTGCTGGTGCTCGCGCTGGCGATCACATTCATTCACCTGAACCGCAAAAGGGCTTGATTCCGCTTCTTTGAAACCGGTTTTTAAGCCGCTATCCAAGGGCTTTGTCCGGCCAAAAATAATCTTGTATTCCTCTTGTTGCTGGTATAGTATAAGTTTGTTCCGCTACAAAAGGTATATTTTTGCAGGAAACGGCAAAACAAGTGATAGGGTTAGTACCATTGGGAGGTGAGATCATTGAACAAGACCGATCTGATTGCCAAAGTATCCGAGCTGACCGAGCTGTCCAAAAAGGACGCGACGAAAGCGGTTGACGCGGTGTTCGACGCCATCTCCGACGCCCTTCAGGCAGGAGACAAAGTCCAGCTTGTCGGCTTCGGCAACTTTGAAGTTCGCGAACGCCAGGCACGCAAAGGACGCAATCCGCAGACGGGGGAAGAAATCGAAATCCCTGCGAGCAAGACGCCTGCCTTCAAGCCGGGCAAGTCCTTGAAAGACCTCGTATCCAGCTAATCCCTCCTTGCAGGGAGCCGTCCGAATGCTTCCGTTCGGACGTTTTATTTTTTTCCGGATCAGAGACGGATTCAAGGCCGGACAGGAGTTCAAGAGAGAGTCCCTGAACGATCCCAAGAACGGTTGCAAGCCCCTGCATGAGGATGCTATAATCGTTCCTGTGCCGAAGCGAAGGATAGCCGGACTCATTCTTTTTCTTCTTGCGGATTGCATGTCCGCAGCGCGAATGCAGCCGACGCAAGGCAGACCGATGTTGTCGGGGTATGGCGCAGCCTGGTAGCGCGCACCCTTGGGGTGGGTGAGGTCGCAGGTTCAAATCCTGTTACTCCGACCATACATATGTATCGCGAGCTGCTTTCCTGGAGTATCCGGGAGAGCAGTTTTTGATAGAAGCTTCTGAAATGAACAGTGAAGGAGGCATGGACATGGAAGCTCTCGAAGGAGATTACATTGTCATCAAGGCGAAGGATCAAGGCGTAACCGTCATCGGTCTCACTCGCGGAACGGATACGAAGTTTCATCACTCCGAGAAGCTGGACAAGGGAGAAGTCCTCATCGCCCAGTTCACGGATCATACATCCGCGATCAAGATCCGCGGACGCGCGACGATCATGACGCGGTACGGCACGGTCGAAGCCGGAGAATGAAGGACAGGCGGGAGCCTGTTTTTTTTTTGCCATGTGGAGACGAGGATTCTCTTAAGCGTCGATGAAACCCGGCAGGAATAGGCATTGATGGCCCGGAGAGGCCGATTGCAGCCGAAGCTTGGACATGATTTGCGCCCGCTGCCCGTATACTGATCTCATAAGCGCTTGGAGCGTCAGTCGCTTCAGGCCGATAGGGCAGGAGGTGCGCGCTTATGCGTGCGGGAATCGGGATTCGGCTGGCTGCGGCCGGCTGCGCAGCTTTGGGGGCCGTTCTGTTGCTGTCCATCTTCCCTTCGCCCGGCGGGGTTGCCGCGGATAAGGAAAAAGCCGTGTTCCGCGTCCAGCAGCCCGCTCTGCTGGATCAAGGCAGCTTGGTCGACCGGCTCAGCGCGATGAGCCTGAAGAGGCGGATCACAAGGGTGGAATGGACCGGGTCGGTGCTCAAGATCGATCTTGACGGGCGAGGAGCGGCTCCGGGAGGAAGCGACTGGCTCGACGATATCCGCCAGCTGGCCGGCCTGAGCTTCGTGCAGGCTGCCAATGTCAGCCGCCTGCTGGTGCGCGTCGAGGACAGCGGGGGCACGCTGCTCGCAGCGGCGGATATGAGGCGTGCGGATCCATGGATGAATGCGGACCAGCTCAAGGACTGGAGCGATATCAATCCGTCCCAAAACAAGCTTTGGGCGTCGAGGCTTCGCCTTACCTACCATTCGGAATGGGCCGCCGAATCCGGCGGCAGGCAGTGAATCCGTCTTGACGGCGATGCCTGTGCTTAAACAATTCGATTGTGGTATAATAGTTTAGATTATTGAACGGTCAACTATCGGCCGTTATGTTCGGAGGCTTACCCGATGACACGATACCGAATTCCTGAACTTGCCAGCAAATACATCGACCATGAGATGATCAGGCGCCACGCGGCCTTGCCGGATTTTCCCGACAGCCGGATCCGCCTGCTGTTCGGATTCCTCAGCCAGCACAGGTTTGCGGCTGCCGCAAGCGAGCTGTATTCGCTTGCGGTTTCTCTCGTGCAGCTCGGGCTTGACACCCATGACCGCGTCGATACCGAAGCCGGGGATCGCGGCATCAAGGATATGCGCGAGCGCCAGCTTCGCGTGCTGGCCGGCGATTATTTCAGCAGCCGCTTCTACCAGCTGCTGGCCGGTGCGGGCCAGATCGATATGATCCGCCGCCTCAGCGGCTCGATCTGCGAGGCGAACAGGCTCAAGACCGGCCTGTACGTGCAGGCCAAGGACCATTCCCTGACAGCGGAGGAATATTTGGATCGGCACGCCGGCATCCGCAGCATCCTCTTTGACAGCTTTACGATTTTGCTGGAGGAAAAGATTCGTCCCCTTTGGAACGAGCTGCTGCTTACGCTGACGCGAATGGAAGTCCTGCAGGAGGAATGGTCTCGTTCGCTTCAAGAGCATGCTCTCGCGGGAAGCTGGGGCTACTGGCATGTGCTCGAGGCTGGTGCCGCGGAGGACCGGGAGCTGCTTCTGCAGCCGTCCGCTCCGGATTCCGCCGCAGCCAGGGACCTCATCGAGCGCTATCGGATCCAGACGCTGCTGGCGGACAAGCTTGCCGCTTGCGCCGACAAGTTCAGGACGCTGGCTGGGCGCATCGAGTCGGATCGCCTGGCGCAAGAAGTGCTGCTGATCGGCGACCGGCTGATGGCGGCTGCCGTACCGACTTCCCCAATGACCGGCGAGATGAGGTGACAACGAGAATGGAACAGAATGAAAAAGCCAAACACGTTCACGGCGTCTTCGAGAAGATCGCTCCCAAGTACGATCTGATGAACGATGTGCTGAGCTTCCGCCGGCATAAGGCCTGGCGGAAATTCACCATGCGCAAAATGAATATGAAATCCGGCCAGACCGCGATCGACCTCTGCTGCGGCACTTGCGACTGGACGCTTTCAATTGCCGAGGCGAGCGCGACCGGCCGTGTCGTCGGGCTGGATTTCAGCCAGGCGATGCTCGATGTCGGCAAGCGCAAGGTTGTCGAGGCGGGGCGGGGACACCAGATCGAGCTGATCCGCGGCAATGCGATGGAGCTGCCGTTTCCCGACGATTCCTTCGATTTCGCGACGATCGGCTTCGGCCTGCGCAACGTTCCGGACTTCGAGCAGGTGCTGCGGGAGATGAAGCGGGTGGTGAAGCCGGGCGGCAAAGTGGTCTGCCTGGAGCTGTCGAAACCTACCTGGCAGCCGTTCAAGGGCATTTATTATTTCTATTTTCAGCAATTGCTGCCGCAGCTTGGCAAGCTGTTCGCCAAGTCGTACGAGCAGTACAAGTGGCTCCCGGATTCTCTCAAGCAGTTTCCAGACAGGCATGGATTGACGGAGTTGTTCCGCAAGACAGGGCTGGAGTCGGTGAGCGCGGATGCGCTCACCGGGGGCATTGCAGCGCTGCATATCGGAACGAAGGGGACGGAAGGAAAATGATTCGCAAACTCCGCATTTTTCTAGAAATGATCAAGGTTGAACATACGATTTTCGCGCTTCCATTCGCTTATATGGGCATGCTGCTCGGCTCCGTCACCATGGAAGGGCATCTGCCATCCTGGGCGGAGGCGGGCTGGGTCACGCTGGCGATGATCGGAGCGCGCAGCACCGCGATGGGGCTGAACCGCCTCATCGACAAGGCGATCGACCTGCGAAATCCGAGAACGGAAAAGAGGGCACTTCCTGCCGGTCTGCTGAAGACAGGAGAGGTTGTGCTCTTCGTCATCCTTTCCTTCGTCCTCTTTTTCATCGCGGCCTCGCAGCTGAATCCGATCTGCCTGAAGCTGATGCCGATCGCCATCTTTTTCCTTGTCATTTATTCGTACGCCAAGCGGTTCACCTGGCTCTGCCACGTCATTCTGGGGCTTACGATCGGACTGGCGCCGCTCGGCGGCTGGGTAGCCGTCACCGGCTCCTTCCATCCCGGAGCCTGGGTGCTCTACGTCGCGATCGTGTTCTGGCTGGCCGGCTTCGATACGATCTATGCGCTTCAGGACATTGATTTCGACCGGAAGGAAAAGGTCTACTCCATTCCCGCGCGGTTCGGGATCAACCGCTCGCTGACGATCGCGAAGCTGTTCCACGTCATTACGGCAGCCTGCTTCCTGCTGCTGTTCGTCATTACGGATCTCAGCTGGCTGTACCTGGCCGGCGCCGTCATTTCCCTAGGCATCCTTTTCTATGAGCATCTCATTCTGAAGCCGACGGACATGAGCCGCCTGCAGACGGCGTTCTTCACGATGAACGGTGCGCTGGCCATAACGATGCTGGCCTTCACCATCCTTGATCTGGCGGTGATTCGGGCATGGAGCTAGATACCGGAGGAAAGCATGCTGCAGCTCCTATGCGCTGGGTCGTCGGCATAACGGGAGCGAGCGGGGCTGTCTATGGAGTCCGTCTTGTGGAGGAGCTGCTCCGCGCGCGCGTGCAGGTGCAGCTGGTCGTCACGGATTCGGGCTGGCGGGTTCTGAAGGAAGAGCTGGGCTGGAACGCCTCCAAGCGGACGGAAGCCCTTGAGCTGGCGTTCGGCGATGCGCTGTCCGAAGGCCGGCTCCGGCTCTATCCCAATGGCGACATCGGGGCCAATATCGCCAGCGGCTCATACCGGGTGCAAGGCATGGCGATCGTGCCCTGCTCGATGGGAACGCTGTCCGCTGTCGCGCACGGCTCTTCCGACAATCTCATGACCCGCGCAGCGGATGTGATGATGAAGGAAGGTCGCAAGCTCATCCTCATGCCGAGGGAAACCCCTATGCATGCGGTTCATTTGGAGAATATGCTGAAGCTTTCCCGCATGGGAGTGTCCATCGTGCCGGCCATGCCGGCTTTCTATTACGGTCCCCGGACGATGGAGGACCTGGTCGACTTTCTGGTCGGCAAGCTGATGGACGTGATGGGACTGGAACACGACTTGTTCCGGAGATGGGGAGATGATGACAATGGCTCACAGCGGACCGATTAACGTCGGGAGAATCGATTACACCAATGCATGGCCGATGTTTCATTACGTACCGGATGCCGACGAAGCGTATACGATCGTCAAGAAGGTGCCGTCCGATCTGAACCGGATGCTGCAGGCCGGAGAGCTCGAGGCGTCTGCCGTATCGTCCTTCATCTACGGAATGGATCCGCAGCGCTACCTGCTGCTGCCGGACTTGTCCGTCGGCACGGTGGGACCGGTCCAATCGATCCTGCTGTTCATGAAAAAACCTCTGAAGGAAGTGCTCCGCGGCCGGATCGCCTTGACCCGCACATCCGCGACTTCCATCAATCTGCTCAAAATGATTTTGACCTTGCGTTACGACGGCAATCCGGAGTATTCGATCATGGAACCGGACCTGCATGCCATGCTGGCTGAGCATGACGCCGCCCTGCTGATCGGGGACAGCGCGATCAAGGCGTCGTGGCTCGGCCACGGGCTCGAAGTGATGGATCTCGGCGAGGAATGGCATCGCTGGACCGGACTCGGCATGACCTACGCCGTCGTTGCGGCGGACCGAGGCGCAGTGGACAAGCACCCGGACAGTCTGGCCAAGCTGCACCGCGACATGCTGGAGAGCAGGCGGCGCAGCCTGCGGGATCTGACGCCTCTCGTGGAGCGGGCGATGGCATCCGTCGGCGGCACGTCGGCCTACTGGACCGCTTATTTCGAGGGGCTGCGCTATGATTTCGGTCCGGAGCTGCAGGCGGGACTGGAGCTGTACTACAAGCACGCGCACACGATGGGGCTTATTGATCGGGAAGTGGCGCTGGAATTTTGGAACTCGCAATCATTCTCGGGCAGGTGAATCCATGAAACTTCTTGATTTGTACGCCAAAATGAAGGGCGACCTAAATGGAATCGAGCGGCAGTTGGAACAGGCCGTCGCGGAGGACACGAGCCTTCTCGGCGAAACCTCTCTGCACTTGCTCCAGGCTGGAGGCAAGCGGATCCGTCCTGTATTCGTGCTGCTCGCCGGGCGGTTCGGAGATTACCGGCTGGAGGAGCTGCAGCGGGTCGCCGTCACGCTCGAGCTGATTCACAGCGCCAGCCTCGTCCATGACGACGTCATCGACAATGCGAGGACGCGCCGCGGCCAGCCGACCGTCGGCTCCAAGTGGGACAACCGCATCGCCATGTACACCGGGGACTATATTTACGCCAAGGCGCTGGAGCTGATCACTTCGTTCTCCAATCCGGAGCTGCATCAGATTCTGGCCAAGGCGATGGTCGAGATGTGCATTGGTGAAATGGAGCAGGTGCGCGACTTCTTCAACACGGAGCAGACGGTCCGCAACTATCTGAAGCGGATCCGCCGCAAGACCGCTCTGCTCATCGCGATCAGCTGCCAGCTCGGCGCCGTCGCCGCTGGCGCGGACCGCCGGACAAGCGGACAGCTGTACCGGTTCGGGTACAACATCGGCATGACGTTCCAGATTCGGGACGATCTTCTCGATCTGCTCGGCACGGAGAAGCAGATCGGCAAGCCGCCCGGCTCGGATATCCGTCAAGGCAACATGACGCTTCCGGTGCTGCTGGCTCTGCAGGAGGTTGGGCTGCGCGAGCCGCTGCTGCGCGAGATCGCCGTCATCCGCGAGAACGAAGGCCATTCGGATACGCGAAGCGCCATCCAGCTCGTGCGCTCGAGCGTCGGCGTAGGCATCGCGGAGCAGATGGCGGAGCGATTTATGGCAAAAGCTTTGCAGGCTCTGGAAGGACTTCCGGACTTGCCGGCGAAAAAGAACTTGACCGACATTGCCCGCTTCATCAACAAACGCAGCTATTAACGGCAATTGGCCGGCATACGACTGCAATCAGGAGGGAATTCGCATGGAAAGAACGTTCTTAATGGTCAAGCCCGACGGAGTGCAGCGGGGCCTGATCGGCGAAATCGTCGCCCGATTCGAGAAAAAGGGACTGCAGCTGGCCGGAGCGAAATTCATGCGCGTGAGCAAGGAGCTCGCCGAGCAGCATTACTACGAGCATAAGGGCAAGCCCTTTTACGAGCCGCTGCTTGCTTTCATAACCGCGGGACCGGTCTTCGCCATGGTATGGGAAGGGGACAACGTCATCGCCCTTACCCGCGCCCTCATCGGCAAGACGGACGCTGCCGAGCTGCGCCGGGCACCATCCGCTCCGATTATGCCGTACATACGAACCTGAACCTGATCCACGGTTCCGATTCCCCGGATAACGCCAAGCGGGAAATCGGCCTGTTCTTCAGCCCGGAGGAGCTTATCGACTATGACCGGACCATTGCCCGCTGGATCTGACCAGACGACGGCGGAGGATGAGGATTTCCTTCGTTTTGTCGGACTGATCCGCTCATCGACCCGTATCGACCTGTCCCAGTACAAGGAAGCCCAAATGCGGAGACGGCTGACCACTTTGCGCCACAAGCATGGCTACGCCACTTTCGAGGCTTATTGGAAAGCACTGTCCGGCAGCGGCGCCTTGATGGACGAATTCCTGGACCGGATGACCATCAACGTAAGCGAGTTCTGGCGCAACCCGAGCCGCTGGGATGTGCTGGCGAGCCGGTTCCTTCCCGAGCTGCTCGCCGAATCGCCGAGGCTTCGCTGCTGGAGCGCCGCATGCTCCACCGGAGAAGAGCCGTACACGCTGGCCGTACTTCTCAACGAAGCCGGCGCGCTGTCCCGCAGCCAGATCGATGCGACGGATCTGGACCGGACCGTGCTTGCCAAGGCCGCCCAAGGCACTTATCCGGCCCGTTCCGTCAAGGATGTGCCGAAGAAGATGCTGGACAGCTATTTCGAAGGCTCGGGAGACAGCTATGCGATCCGCAAGGATATCCGCGAGAAGATTTCCTTCCGGCAGCATAATCTGCTCGATGATGCTTTTGGAGGTCCGTACGATCTGATCATCTGCCGCAATGTGATGATCTATTTTACCGAGGAGGCCAAGTCGGGGCTGTACCGCCGGTTTGCCGAAGCCTTGAGGCCGGGAGGCATTCTGTTCGTGGGCAGCACGGAGCAGATCTTTTCTCCCGGCGACTACGGCCTCGAATCGGCGGATACGTTTTTCTACCGCCGCAGCTACGCTTGATTCCGCCGGCTCCCCGGGAGCCGGTTTTTTTTTGCGTCCAGGCGGCGTGCCCCGGCCTCAATCCAAGCGAAGGCGTCCGTTTCATAGAGGCGGGCACCGCTCTGCTCTTTCTTGTCAAAGTGGATGGGCTATACTATAATGGGCAAAGAAACTTGGACGAACGGCGAAGAATTGCAAAGGGCTGAGCGCTGCCCGGACAGGTCATTCCTTCCGGCTGCGCCCAGTCCGTCTTGTCGCAGTATGGCACTTGCATTCTTAAAAGCGTTGTCGTATTAAAGCGAGCCCGGCGAAGCCGGCGCTTACCATGATGAGGGGGAGTTAGTCTTGAGTCTACGTTACCTGACAGCGGGAGAAACACACGGCCCCCAGCTGACGGCCATTATCGAAGGGTTGCCGAGCAATCTCCAGCTTGATTTCGAGGAGCTGAACTTCCAGCTCCACCGCAGGCAGCTCGGTTACGGCCGCGGCAGGCGGATGCAGATCGAGAAGGATACGGCCGATATCGTCGGAGGCGTACGTCATGGCCGCACGACCGGCGCCCCCGTAGCGCTGGTCGTCGCGAACAATGACTGGAAGCATTGGACTTCCGTCATGAACATCGAGCCGATCGAAGGCGGCGACGAGGCCAAGCGCCGGGTCCACCGTCCGCGTCCGGGCCATGCGGATCTCAACGGAGGCTTGAAATACAACCTGAAGGACCTGCGCAACGTGCTGGAGCGCTCCAGCGCGCGCGAGACGGCTGCCCGCGTGGCGGTCGGCGCCGTCGCCCGCCAGCTGCTKRCGACAAGAGCGTCGATGCCTATGCTTTCATGGCTGGATCGACCGGAGCTTTCCTTGTCCGACGCGCCGAACGGCGCCTCTTGCGTTGTCTCGGCAGCACCCTTGGGAGCGCAGGGATACAGCTCCACCCCTCCGAATGCCAGCTTGTCCTCTTCATGTCCGGACAGCCGCACGCTTCCGCATACCGGGCACTTGTGAATCGAGATTCCGTCCGCTTCCGTATGATTCATGACCATATGGTCGTTAGGGCATAACATGTTGCGCCGCCTCCTTCGTTTGTTGAGGACGATCAGGAACGCGGAGCCGCTGCAGGCTCGTACCGGTAGCTTCGGCTCAGCTTGACGACACGCTTGTTGGGCCTTCGGATCATGACCGAGTCGTCATCCCACGCTACCACGATTCCGAGCACATCGTTCTGCTCCATCTCATCCCGGATCACCCTGACCTTCTCGCCTGAGATCCGATATTGGTTCAGCAGGTCTTCGCTTGCGATGTTCATAAAATTACCCTCCATTCTCTCGGTTGAAACATTTTCAGCTTGCCTCTCCTATCCTCAAGACGCAAAAAAGCCCCGGGAAGACTGGCTGGCGGCATGTCTCCCGGGATTCTCTATGCATTCATTCGGCGTTGCCGAAAAATTTCATTCGGCGTTGCCGACAGGCTCCTTCCGCGTTGCCGAATGATTTCATTCGGCGTTGCCGACATGCTCCTTGGTGTCGTTGGTCTCGAACCATTCGTCCAGAACTCTGGAAGACATGACGCGCTTGGCGATATAGTCGGCCTGGCGTTCCGTGAACTGGCCCTTCCACTCCATCCCCAGCTCCTCGCTGAGCTTCACGACCGTCAGCAGCTCCGACCAGGCGACATAGCGCTTGTACCAGAAAAACTGCGGATGCTCGATCATGTAAGGATAGAGATCGTCAAACTCCGTATGTTTGCAATCGAGCGCGCGCTCGAAATGGACTTTGGCATCGGACAGCTTGGATTCAAAAAACTCGGGACTCGCGTTTTCCATATCCTTATGCCTCCCTTGAAGAATCTTGTTCCTATTATAGGGGATACGGCTATCCGGGGAAAGAGTTGATTTCCCCATACGGTTGTGCTCAATCCGCGAACACGATGTTCCCGTTCTCGAGCGAGGCGATCTTGACCAGCGATTCGACGCGGATTCCGCTCTCCCTCAGCGTGCTTGCGCCGGCTTGGAAGGCTTTCTCCACGACGACGCCGAGACCGGCCAGCGAAGCGCCGGAGCGCTCGATGATGCGGACCAGGCCGCGCGCGGCATCGCCGTTCGCGATGATGTCGTCGATGAACAGCAGCCGGTCGTCCGCGGAGAGCATGGACTTCGATACCATCAGATCCGTCACGATTCCCTTCGTGAACGACGGCACCCGTTCCGAATAATGATCCGGATCGGCGATCAGCGTCTTCTTGCGGCGGGCGAACAGCAGCGGCACCCCGAGCTCGAGGGCGGTGGCGAATGCGACAGGAATGCCGGACGATTCCACCGTAATGACTTTGGTCACCCGCTCTTCGGCGAAGATGCGCGCGAATTCCCGCCCCATCTCCATCGTGAGGATCGGATCGACCTGATGATTCAGAATCGCATCGAGCTTGACCACGTCGCTCGACATGACCGAGGCTTCCTGCAAGATGCGTTGCTTCAATTGTTCCATGGCGCATTAGTCCCTTCCGGCGTCATTCTTTCCGTTAAATTATCATAGCTGGAGCGATCGCGCAACCCGGGACCGGCCCGCCGCCTGCCAAAGACTTGTCATGCCTGTCCCCTCCCTGTCATAGAATGGTAAGGATTGATTTAGAAGCGGAGGCGACGAAAATGCCGGGACGCACAGGGCGAGTGCTGCAGATCGGGTTTACGTATATGGGCACCATCGTCGGAGCCGGCTTCGCGACCGGACAGGAAATCCTGCAGTTTTTCACCCGGTACGGCTACTGGGCTTCCTTCACGATTGCTGTCGCGACGGTTTTTTTCATCTGGCTCGGAGCCAAAATGATGATTCTGGCCGGGGAGATCGGCGCCAAATCCTACGAGGATCTCAACAAAGCTCTGTTCGGCCGCTCGATCGGTCAGCTGGTCAGCCATTTCATGCTTGTCGTGCTGCTCGGCGTCAACGCCATCATGCTCGCCGGAGCGGGAACGATCTTTTATGAGAACTGGAACATCTCGTACCAGACCGGGCTCGTCGTCACTCTCGTCGCCTGTTATGCGATGCTGCGCAGAGGCATGAAGGCGATCCTTACCGTCAACAGCATCGTCGTGCCCGTCATGCTGCTGTTCACCGTTTTCGTCCTGTTCGATACGTTCCATTCTCCCGGCGCAGAACGCTGGATCACGCTGCAGACCGACGCATCGCCGCTTCGGATATGGGCTTCCCCATTCCTGTATACAGCTTTCAATCTCGCCATGGCCCAGGCCGTGCTCGTACCGCTCGGAGCCGAGATCGCCGACCGCAAGGCGATCAAGCTCGGCTCCTGGTTCGGAGGCTTCGGCATCGGCTTCATGCTGCTGGCCGGCCATATCGCCCTCAGCTCCCATATGCCGGGCGTCCAGCAATACGCGATTCCGATGGGCGGCATTGCCCGGCAGCTCGGCAGCGGCGTGCAGCTCATCTACATTTTCCTGATCTTCTCCGAGATTTTCACGACGCTGATCGCGGACGTGTACGGCCTTGCTCTCCAGCTGCAGGACCGCCTTCCCATTCCCCGGAACATGATCATCATCCTCATCCTTATTTTCTGCTACCTGCTCAGCCAGATCGGCTTCGGCCCGCTCGTCTCGACGCTCTACCCCTTGTTCGGCTTCGTAAGCCTTGGATGGCTGCTGCTGATGATACGCAAAAAAACCGGGAGCGGGGGGAACTAGCCTTTCCCGCCCGCTTCCGGCGCCGTCTCGAGATAAACCTGCTTCAACTGGGATATCACTCTCGTGAGGGAGTAGGCTTTTTTTCGCCTTGTCCCACGCCGCTCGCGCCAGCTGATAGCGGAACGTCGAATCCGTCACGAGCCTCTCCAGCGCAGCCGCGAGCGCGGCCGGATCGTCCGGGGGAACGAGCAGCCCGTTCACGCCGTCATCGATCTGCTCGCCGATGCCGCCGACATCCGTCCCGACAAGCGCAAGCCAGCATAAGGCCGCTTCGGCGAACACGCTGCCGAACGCCTCCGCTCTGGACGGAAGGACAAAAACGTCGAAGAAAGGCATGAACTCCTCGGGATGAAGCATATAGCCGTAAAAGATGATGTCGTCGTATAAGTCCAGGCTTAGGGCCAGCGCCTCGAGCTCCTCTCGGATCGGGCCGTCGCCGATGATGTGGAGCACGAACGGATGCCCTTTCGCCTTCAGCTCCGCGCAGGCATGAAGCAGGATGTCGATGCCCTTGGCCGGGACGAGCCGGCATACCGTAATGAGCTGGGGAACCGCATTTTCATGGCTGATCGGCTTGAATCTGCGCTCGTCGAATCCGTTGGCGATGATTCCGATCTCTTCGGGGCGCTCCACATAGGGCGCCAGATAGGCGCGGAATGAATCCGATACCGTCAGGATCCGGTCGGCGGTATCCTCGATTTCCTTGTAAATGGATGTCAGGAACCGGTGTTCGGGACCGCCCTCC
>NZ_CBRA020000051.1:0-17906 GCF_000469945.2 Paenibacillus sp. P22
GGCCAGCGAATSCTGCAGCTTGGCGCTTCCGTCCGCCGACTGCTGCAGCCCTTGCTGCAGCTTGGCGCTTCCGTCCGCCGACTGCTGCAGCCCTGCGGCCAGCTTGTCGGTTCCCTGCTTGGCCGCGGAAGCCCCCTGTTCCAGCTGGCCTCCAGCCGCATGCAGCTGGCCGAGGCCGCTCGCAAGGCTTCCGCTGCCGCTGACGAGCGACTGCGTGCCGTCCTTCAGCTTGCCGGCTCCTTCGCTGAGCGGATCCATGCCGCTTTGCAGCTTCTGCGTGCCTTCCGCGAGCTTGGCGAGATTGCTTTTGAGCTTCGCCACTCCGTCATCGACCTTGCTGGCTCCGTCCTTCAGCTCCCCGGCGCCGTTGCTGGCCTCCGAGAAGCCGTCCGATATTTCCTTGACCTGATCGAACATGCTCTCGGTATACGCCTTCGTAATGCCGGAGCTCAGATCGGCGCGAATATCCTTCATCGCGCTGTTGCCGATCTGGCCGGCAATGAAGTTGTAGTCGCCGTTAGGCTCAAAAATAATTTCGGCCCGCTCCGGATTGTCGTTCATCAAGGTCGTCGCTTTTGCGGAAAAATCCTTGGGAACCCGGATCGTCATATAATAATCGTTGTTTTTCATTCCTTGCTCCGCTTGTTCCGGACTTACGAACTGCCAGTCGAATTTCTCGTTTTTCTTCAGCTCGTCGATGAAATCATGTCCTGCGTCAAGCGTTTTTCCCTTGTACACCGCTCCGGCATCCTCGTTCACGACGGCAACCGGCAGCTTCTCCAGATGGCCGTATGGATCCCATGAAGCCTTGATTAGAAATCCGCTGTACAAAATAGGAACAAACGCGACGGCGATGAACGAAATCGCAAGCATCGGCTTTTTGAACATGTCCTTCAGGTCTTTGCCGACGACGTTCAAGGCTTTCATTGCATTCCTCACCCTATCTTTCGTTTATCTTTTTCGGCCGGCTTGCGCATGCTAACCAGCGAGAACAATCCGCCGGGTCATTGAGCTCTCCTCCAAGTTATGACCAAAAATCAATTTCGGTCAGTTGGTCAAAAACTACTTTAACACGCTCTCCGTCATCTTGCAAGAGCTCCTCCGAAGTGCAAGCGCTGTCTCTTCAAATAAAAGCTGTCTCTTCAAATAAAAAATGAAACGGCCGTTGCGGTTCTCCGTATAGAAAAGTTATGATTGTTTCGAATGACCAAAATACATTTTTCGTTCCACGGTCAATGAATGTCATGGCTGAGGAACCCCGATATAAAGGAGCGATCCCTTTCATGTCCATCGACCGGAGAACGGAAGTCGTCAACGCCGCTGCCAAATCCTTTGCCATGTTCGGCTACAAAGCCACTACGATGGATCAGGTGGCCAAAATCGCGCGAGTCGGCAAAGGAACCATCTATGCTTTCTTCGATAATAAAGAGCAGCTGTTCGAAGAAATCATGAACAACTTCATTGAAGAGATTCTCGCGGTGGCGGAGGCCGCCATCGATCCGGACAAGCCATTCGCCGAAAATCTTCACCGCTGCCTGCTCGACGTGCTCACCTACCGCCGCGAGCATGAGCTCAGCGTCCGCCTCTCCTTGGAGATGAAGGAATTCGGAACCGCGGCGGCCGGCTTCGGCATCCGCATGACCGAAGAAGCGCTGAACGGCTTTGTCAGCGGCGCCGTCCAGGACGCCATCGCCAAAGGCGAGATCAAGCCCTGCGATCCCAAGCTTACCGCGTATGTGCTGATCAAGCTGTTCATCACGCTCGTCAGCGACTGGCCGGCCGCATCGGGGCAGCCGATGAAGGAAGAGGAAATCATGAAGCTGTTCGAGCTCTATTTCCTGAACGGAGTTTCCGCGCAGGGATAGCCCTTGACCTGGATTTGGATCTGGACCGGATAAACGCAAGCAGCCGCCCGGCATCATCTCGCGATGACGCCGGGCGGCTGTTTTGTGCATGCCGGTTAAACCTTACTGGAAGAGGGAAACATACTCGCCGTAGCCTTCCTGCTCCAGCTCCGACTTCGGAATGAAACGCAGCGCAGCGGAATTGATGCAATAACGGAGACCGCCCTGGTCCTGCGGTCCGTCGTCGAACACATGGCCGAGATGGGAATCGGCGCGGGTGCTGCGGACTTCGGTACGGACCATGAAATGGCTCGTGTCCGTCTTCTCGTTCACGCCCTGCTTGTTCAGCGGACGGGTGAAGCTCGGCCAGCCGCAGCCGGAGTCGAACTTGTCGAGGGAGCTGAACAAAGGCTCTCCCGAAACGATGTCGACGTAGATGCCTTCCTCCTTGTGATCCCAGAACTCGTTGCGGAACGGAGGCTCCGTGCCGTTGTTCTGGGTCACTTCGTACTGCATCGGGTTGAGCCGCGCGCGCAGCTCGTCCTCGTTTTTCTTCATCGTCCAATTTTCCTTGATGAAGGCGTCGCGGCCGGAGCCTTTGCGGTACATCTTGTAGCGGAACGGATGCGTCTTGTGGTAGTCCTGATGATAGTCCTCCGCATCGTAGAACGTTGCCGCAGGCTCGATCGTGACGACGATCGGGCGGTCGAAGCGTCCGCTCTCCTCCAGGCTGCGCTTGGATTCCTCCGCCAGCCTGCGCTGCTCCTCGCTATGATAGAAGATGACGGGACGGTATGAGTCGCCGCGGTCCGCGAACTGGCCCATCGCATCCGTCGGATCGACCTGCTGCCAGTAGATGTCCAGAAGCTTGGCGTACGGGAACACATCGGCATCGAAAGTGATTTGCACGGCTTCCGTATGGCCGGTATTGCCTGCGCACACTTCATCGTAAGTCGGGTTTTCCTTATGTCCGCCTGTGTAGCCGGAGACGATCTTGATAATGCCCGGCTGCTCCTCGAACGGAGATACCATGCACCAGAAACAGCCACCGGCGAATGTTGCTACTTGCTCGTTTGCCATATCGCAATCCCTCCTGGGGTAATGTAATTAGTCATCAGGCAAGGACCCATGTATGGAGCCTTTCTTCTATTATAACGAATGCATGCCCCCCAAGTCCAAGCCTCTACTCCCGCAGCGCATCCTGCAGCTTGGTCGACATGGACGAGCCGCTGCCGCCCATTCTTCGGCGCAGCCGCTGCATCTCCGCCGTTAGCCTGGCGACTTCCATTTCGAGAGAAGCCTTCTCCTGCTCCAACCCGGACAGGCGGTCCCGCAGCTGCATGTTCTCTTCCTCCAGCCTGTTCATACGCTCTTCAGCATTCATTTAGCTCCATCCTTCCTCCCGGACTATCAGCTCCGGACTCCGCTCCCTCAAGATCGAGTCCATGAGCGCCGAGCTCTCTTCCCCGTCAGGGGAACATTCCAGATCCGCATCCGCATCGAACGCCATCCTGCTGCCTGCAGCGGCCAGCTCCCGCCGAACAAAGGCGGCCGCCAGCCGCAGCGAGTGTCCGGCAGCCGGAATCCAGCCCGGCATCATCGCCGTAAAATCGTGAATCATTCCCGCGTAGCAGCGGTATTCCACCGCGACTCCATCCCGCCGCAGACGCTCGGCATACTGATGCCCCTGGTCGCGCAGCGGGTCCAGCTCCGCCGTGACGACGAGCGCAGGGGGCAAGCCCTCCAGCGTATCCGCCAACAGCGGAGACACAGCGGGCTTTCTTCGATTGTCCTCCGGGGCATAACCGGACGCGAACTGCTGCAGCAGCCGCAGCGTCAGCATATACTGCCTGCCGTTCTCCCGCAGCGAAGGCTGTGCCGCGCTGCCGGCGCCGCCTGTCAGATCGACCGCCGGATACAGCAGCGCTTGGCAGGCGATGTCCGGCCCTCCGCGCTCCTTGGCCAGCAAAGCCGTCACAGCGGCGATATTGCCGCCGGCGCTCTCGCCCGCCACGGCGATCCGGCCGCCGTCTCCTCCCAAGCCGGACGCATGGATCGAGGCCCATTTCAACACGTCGTAAGCATCCTCCACTCCGGCCGGATACGGATGCTCCGGCGCCAGCCTGTATCCGACCGACAGCAGCATGCAGCCGCTCAGGACGCACCAGGCCCGATTGTATCGATGCCGGGCGGTGTGGTCGCCAAGAGCGAAGCCGCCGCCATGGAAATACAGCACAATCGGGAGCTTGACCGACTCGCTTGCGCTCTCGGGCCGATACAGGCGAACAGGAATCATGCGGCCGTCATGGGCAGTCGCGGTTATGTCCTTCCAAACTGCCCTGCCTTCCACCCGCAGGGCTGCGGCCGCATCCAAGCCCTTCATGAACAGCCTCATGCGAGGGCGCATCCGCGGCAAGGTCAAGCCCGTCATCCAAGATCCGGCATGGACGATGCCGAGCAGCAGCCGAAGCGGCAGCGAGCGGGGGCCGAGCGGGCGCTCCGCGGAATCAGCGCCCTCCCGTTCTTGGCTTGACACGCTGGATCATCTCCGTCTTCAGGCTCCATAGCGACTCGCTGAAAGCAACGGGATACGGCTCCGGATGCAGCTTGCGCAGATGCGGCTGGCGGAACAGCTTCAGCTGCCCGGCGTGGTAGGCACGAATCTCATCCAGTGCAGGTAGCTCTCCCGTCAGCCGTCCGTCCCGAAAAACTGCCTTCAGCAGCGGAACGGCTGCATAATCCTCCGCCTCTGCCGTCACATACGGGTGGGCCGGATCGACCAGCTTCAGCACCGCTCCTTCCACCGGCGCCGTGTCTCCGCGCAAAGTCATGAAATCGGCCACAGCCATGCCGCTTCGGCGATCGATCAGGCGGTAAACGTCCTTGACGCCCGGATTCGACACTTTATCCAGGTTGCCGGAGATTTTGATCACCGGCTCGTAACGGCCGTCCTTCTCTCGGGCGACGAGCTTGTATACGCCTCCGAGGGAGGGCTGATCCGCCGCCGTAATCAGCTGCGTGCCGACGCCCCATGTATCGATCCGCGCGCCTTGAGCCTTGAGATTCATGATGATGTGCTCGTCCAGGTCGTTGGAAGCGACGATCTTCACATCGGGGAATCCGGCTTCGTCCAGCATCCGCCTGGCTTCCCTCGACAGCACCGCCAAATCGCCGCTGTCGAGCCGGATGCCCTGAAGCTCCTTGCCTTCCTTCCTCAGCTCTTCTCCCGTCCGGATGGCATTGGGGACGCCGCTTTTGAGCGTATCGTACGTATCGACAAGCAGCGTGACTCCATCCGGGAGCGCCTTGGCGTAATTCATGAACGCTTCCAGCTCGCTGTCAAACGCCTGGACCCAGGCATGGGCATGGGTTCCTTTTGCCGGCATGCCGAACATCATGCCGGCTCTCATGTTGCTGGTGGCATGGAAGCCGGCGATATAAGCCGCTCTTGCTCCCCATACGGCCGCATCCATTTCCTGGGCGCGCCGGGTCCCAAATTCGAGCAGCGTATCGTCTCCGGCCGCCTGCTTGACCCGCGATGCCTTGGTCGCGATCAGCGTCTGAAAATTGGCCGCGTTCAGAAGGGCCGTCTCCACGAGCTGGGCTTCCATAATTCTCGCTTCGACCCGGATCAGCGGCTCTCCCGGAAATACGAGCGTTCCTTCCGGCACCGCTTCAAGCGTACCCGTAAAACGGAAGGAGCGCAGCTCGTCGAGGAAAGCCTCCTCGTAACGCTCCTCCTGGGCGCGGAGATAGTCCAGATCCTCTTCGCTGAAGGCCAGCTTGGAGATGTAATCGACAATGCGCTGCAAGCCGGCAAAAACAGCAAACCCGTTGCCGAAGGGCAGCTTGCGGAAATACATCTCAAAGACGGCTTTACGGTTATGCGTGCCCATTTTCCAGTGGGCATACATCATATTGACCTGGTATTTGTCGGTATGAAGCGTCAGATCCTCGCAGTTCATCGTTGACCTCCTAAATGGACAAGCTTCGCCAATGGCAAAGGCTGCGCCGCTTGAACGGCGCAGCCTTTGGGCATCGGAATTTATTCAGCCGGTTTCAACAATCCGTTGTCATGCTCCGCAAGCAGGTCCCGATCCTGGATGACGGGCCGGTCGGAGCTGTGCAGCGCCCGGGATTCATCCAGCTCTCTCTTCAATCCTTTGATCTCCCTTTGGAGCCGGTACTGGCGGATGATTCCGAACAGCCCCGTGCTCAGGCCGCCCAGCAAAGCCGAGATCAGGATGACCAGAATAAGCGGCGCGCTCGTCGTCGCGAACATGAAGTTGACCAGCACCGGATCGACGTTGATGACAGCGAATATGGCAATAAGCAAGGCAAAAACCAAGCCGGATATTAACAGACCTTGCGTTTTCATGGAAATCACCTCAAGCCTTCTCTTCATTGGATATTGTTCCCTTTTACCCGGACGCCATGCCCGTTCAAACCCTTTTTTTCTTCGGCATCCACACTTCGATCAGGGAATACAGCTGCTCGATCGCAATCGGCTTGCTGATGTAATCCGAAGCCCCTGCGGCCAGACATAGATCCCGGTCCTGCATCATCGCCTTCGCGGTCAGAGCGATGACGGGAATATCGCGGTACAGGGGATGCTCGCGGATCCGCCTCGTCGCTTCATAACCGTCCATGACCGGCATCATCATATCCATCAGGACGACGTCGATATCCTCCCGCTCGTCCAGAAGCTGAAGCGCCTCCTCGCCGTTGTTCGCCGTCAGCACCTCCGCCCCTTCGATCTCCAGGGCATTCGACAGGCTGTAGACATTGCGGATATCGTCATCGACGAGCAGGATAAGCCGGCCTGCCAGAGCCGGATGGCTGGGGATCCGGTCTGATGACGCGGCTGCCTGCTGCTTGGCGGCTTCGGCCGTTGCCGAAGACCGCCCCCGGTCTCTCCGCTCCGGCGTCGCCTGGAAGGAAGGCGATTCAGCTTCAGCCGATTGCTTCGTTCCTCTCTCGGCATTCGCCAAGGAGGACAACGACGGAACATACAAGGTGAACGCGCTGCCCGCTCCCGGGCTGCTGTCCAGCGTGATGAGCCCGCGCAGCAATCCGGCAAGCTCGCGGGAAATCGAGAGGCCGAGGCCGGTGCCTCCGAATTGGCGGCTCGTCGTGCCGTCGGCCTGCTGGAAGGCATCGAAGATGACTTCCTGCTTGGAAGGATCGATCCCGATTCCGGTATCGCTGATTTTGAAGGAGACGATCTTCTCCCCGCCGGCTTGCGGAAGCAGCTTAGCGGCTTCTTCAGCGGGGACGAGCGCAATTTCCAGAGACACTCCTCCCTGAGGGGTGAACTTGAAGGCGTTGGAAAGAAGGTTTTTGAGAATTTGCCGCAGCTTTCTTTCATCCGTGTACAGAGTGGCCGGAACATCCTCGCCGCAGTTCATCTTGAAGTCCAGCTGATGCTTGTGCGCAATGCCGGAAAATCCGGAGAACACGCTCTCCGGCAGCTCCGACATGTTGATGGCATCCACATGCAGATCCATGCGTCCGGCCTCGATCTTCGTCAGATCAAGGATGTCGTTGATCAGATCCAGCAGATCCTCCCCGGCGGAATGGATGACGCGGGCGAATTCTTCTTCTTTCTCGGACAGATTCCCGGCCGGATTCTCGGCCAGCATTTCCGACAGAATCAGCATGCTGTTGAGCGGCGTCCGCAGCTCATGGGACATGTTGCCCAGAAATTCGCTTTTGTAGCGGGAAGTCTGCTCCAGTCGTTCGGAATACTGCTTCAGCTCCTCCTGGATCTGGCTCAGCTCGTCGTTCTTCTCCTCCGACAGCACGAACTGCCTTCCAAGCTGCTCGTTGGAGGCGGACAGCTCCTCCTGCTGGGTCTGAAGCTCTTCCGTCTGGACCTGCAGCTCCTCCGTCATCGCTTGCGACTCGCGAAGAAGGCTCTGGATTTGCATTTGCGTGAACAGCCTGTTGAGGGCGCTGCCCAGCATGTCGGCTGCTTTCTCGGCGAATGTCTCCAGATGATGCTCGAAAGGCTTGAAGGAGGCGAGCTCCAGCACGCCTAGCGTCTTGCCTTCGAACAGGACCGGAACCAGCAGCAAATGAGATGGCGGAGCGCTGCCCAGTCCGGAGGAAATCCGAATATACGTCTCCGGCACTGTGTAGCTTCGCTTGAGCTTTTCGGCAGCCGTTCGGCCGACAAGCCCTTCTCCGAAGCCGAACGAAGCGGATGCCTCCTCCAGACCCGATCCGCTGCCCGAGACGGACGCGGCAAGCGTCAGCTTGGCTCGGGAATGCTGCGGATTGGAAATATAAAGCGCTCCATATGGCGCCTTCAGAGCCTCCGCGATGTAGCGGACCACCATGTCGGCCGTCTCGTTCAGATGCTCCGCGCCCTGCAGGCGGGAGCCCAGTTCTACGCTGTAGCGCTGAATCCAGCTCTCGCCTTCGAGCTTCTCCAGCAGCTTGTTCGTCTCTGCGGCTAGATCGGCCACCTCATCCGAGGTCGAGATCGGGACCCGAATCGAGAGATCGGCTGCGCTCTGCTCGCTTTCTCCGGACATGCCCTCCAGGCAATCCGTCACATTTCGGATCGTGCGGACGATGGAGCGCGACAGCAGCCAGCCGATCAGAGCCGACAGGAAGATCGACAGTCCGAACAGAGACAGCAGCGTCGTGCGGAGCATGCTGTTTCCTTCCTCCAGATTGGCAAGCCTCTTGGCGGTAAGGGTTTTCTCCGTGCTGCGGAATCCCTCGAACATTCCCCGCAGCTTGTCCATGTCCTGCTTGCCGCGGTCGATGACATAGAATTTCCTGACCGCCTCTTCATCCCCGTCTTGCTTGGAGTCGATGACAGGCATCGTAATGGCCAGCCATTCTTCGATGACCGAGCGGATCGACTCCAATGTTTTCATCTGAAGGGGGTTGTCTGATATTAGCGCCATCAAGCTGTCATAGTTGGTCTGCCATTGCGAAAATCCGTTCCGGTAAGGCTCCAGATAATTATCCTCGCCGGTGACAATGAATCCCCGCTGGCCCGTCTCCATGTCCAGCACGTTTTTTTCGATTTTGTTCGTAAGATTATGCACTTCGATATCATGGCTTGTAATGTAGTTCGTTTCTTGCTGGACCTTGTCCAGCTGGTTGAAGACGACAAAAATCGAAATCGCCAGGCATATCAAAATGACGGCATAACCGGCGATAATCTTGGTTCTGATCGTAATTCTCCGCTTCGATTGGCTCGACAACTTTCTATCCCCTGTTCTGGCCGGCGAAGGCGCACAAGCTGGCTCTGCGCCGGATTTATCCCTCAAATGCTCGAGACGGATGCCGAATCGGCCTCCGGTATCAGGTCACAGGCGATTTGCCCCCGTCAATATTCAGCGCCGTCCCCGTTATATAAGAAGCCGCGCCGGAAACGAGGAAGACGATGGCATCCGCTGCCTCCCGGGTCTCTCCGATCCGTCCGAGCGGGACGGCATGGCGCGGATCCCGGGCATACTCCTCCCAGCTGAGCTCGGGAGCGTCGCATCTCCACTTCCGCTCGATCTGATCGCTGCGGATCAAACCGATGCAGACCGCGTTCACGCGGATGCCGTCGGCTGCGAGATCCCGGCTCATCGCTTTGGTGAGCGCGATTCCTGCCGCTCTGGTCACCGAGGAAGGAAGCGCGGCCGCCCCAGGCGACTTTCCTCCGATCGCCGTCACGTTGACGATGGCGCCGCTTCCGGCCCGCTTCATGAACGGCAGCGCTTCGCGGGTCATATGGACGGCTCCCATCAGCTTCAAGCCGATATCGGCCTCCCAGCTCTCGAAGCCGACCTCCTCGAACGGGGCTGCCGCAGACGTTCCCGCATTATTGACAAGAATGTCGATTTTCCCGTCCCACTTCTCCGCGATGGCCAGGACGGCTTGTTTGACTCCATCGGCATCGGCAACATCGCAGGCCGCCGTCAGGACGCCGGCCCCGGTCTCCTCCTCAATCCGTTCCGCCGCCGCTTCGAGATCCTCTATCGTGCGGGCGATCAGGGCGACATGAGCGCCTTCCCGCGCCAGCGTGAGCGCCGTGGCGTATCCGATGCCTTTGCTGCCTCCCGTAATGACCGCATGTTTGCCGCTCAGGTTGAGATCCATGGTCAACCTCCTTCGATGATATCGAATCGATCTCTATCGGCTCTTGCATTTCCCGGGAAATCGACGTCAATGTCGCGTCCTGTCGTCCGGTTCGGTTGTGGAGATTAGCGGCCTACCTTGACGTAGAAACGGGCGCGCTCTTCCCAAATCTCGCCCGGCTCCAGTCCGAACAGCCCCATCTCCTCGGCTGGAAGGCTCATGTTGGGAGCATTGACGAGGTTCACTTGCGGCTCCGGACAGAAAAACTCTCCCCGGCCCTGATTGTTGTACAGCATCCACTGCTTGTAGGAGGTCCCGACATCGTAGACGAGCGTGACGCCGCGCTTCGTATCGGTCAGTTCCATCCGGTTGCGGCCATTTTGGGGAACGGCTGTGTAGTGGTGGTCCAACGCCGTCCAGAACGGATCGACTCCGTCTTCCTTCATGTTCTCCTCTTCGGCGCTCAGAGGCATGAAGGAACCGGTAGGCAGCATCCTCGGGCTCATTTCCCAGCGCTCGCCGATCGTCAGCTTGAGCTTGCAGTCCTGCGCTTTGCTCCCCGGAGAGAACGGCGCGTTGAGCGTCGTATGGAACGCCAGCAGGCAAGGCATCGATTCGCTTCCGTCGTTGCGGAGCGTGACCCGCTGGGACAGGCCGTCCGGTCCGAGGGAGTAGTGCAGGCGCACCGTATAGTTGAAAGGCAGCCGGCGGTAGGCGGGATGGTCCTCGTCGACCTTTACCGATACCGTCACGAAGCTCTCGTCGCCCTTATGGCCGAAGCTTTCTACTTCCCAGGGGGTTTGATAGAGAAAACCGTGCAGATGGTTGTCCGTTGCCGGCTCGTTGATGGGAAGCTGATAAATTCTGCCGTTCCAAGGGAACTTGCCGTCTTCGTACCGGTTGGGCGGGAAAAGCACCGGGATTCCCCAGACGATGGAATTTTCCCGAAACTTCTGCATGTCCTCGTGTGCCGGCTCGCGCAGGAACCGGTATCCGTTGACCAGATCGCGGAAGGCAACCAGATTGCCTCCGATTTCGGGAAGCATGACCGCTTCGTAGGCTCCCGCCCGCAGATAAATCGCCTTTTGTCCCTGATAGATGCCCTCAAATGCACTGCTCGCGCTGCTCATAAGGATATCCGCTCCTCTCTAAATTCCGCTTCTACTAGAGTACCATATTTTTTTCGACCTGTTCTATACGAATTGACAAGCTTGTTGCCCTGCAAGCAAAAGCTTGGCGCCGTCTATTCCGGCGCTTGACGCCGCCGGTTCCGGCATCCGGCATCCGGCAGGGAGAAGGCTGCATGCAGAGAAAAAGAAAGCAGCCCGCGAAGCGAGGCTTCACGGGCTGCTCTTCGGACTTGCAGATCGTTACCGGTCCGCCATGAACGGCTCCCCTTGCATCTCGGAGCCATGATCCGCGCTTTTCTCGCGCTGCATGAACGGCCACCAGTTCGCCGCTCCGAACGTCCTGACCATGACCGGAACGAACAGCGGAAGCATGAGGAATGCGTACAGGACCAATCCGCACAAGACGATCGTGGCGATCTGCATGAGCGACATCACGCCGGAAGGCAGCATCGCCGCGAACGTTCCGCCGAGAATGACGGCGGCGGACAGAATGACCGATCCCATATTGCGCATGGCGCGCAGAATGCCTTCCTTGGGAGCCAGATGCTTGTATTCGCGGAAGCGGTCGAGCAGGAAGATGCTGTAGTCGACGCCGAGCGCGATGAGCAGGACGAAGCTGAAGAACGGCACGGCCCAGCTGATTCCGTCATAACCGAGAATCCGGGTGAAGACGACCTCGGCGATAGCCATCGACGTATAGTACGTAATGAGCAGCGAGGCCATGATGTAGGCCGGAATGACGATCGAACGGAACAGGAGGATCAGAATGACGGATATGCCGATCAGCATCAGGATGACGGTACGGGAATAATCCTCGTCCGAAATCGTATTGAGATCATGCTGCGTGCTCGTGATGCCTCCGACCGCATACTGGGAGCCTTCGTAGCCGGTTCCTTTCAGACCGCGCTCCACGGCCGCATTCACATCCGGAATTTTATTGAGCGTGGTTTCTTCATACGGATTCGTAGAGAATACGACATCGAGAGTCGTTATGTCGCCTTCAGGAGACAAGTAGGTTTCAAGAGCCTTCTTGAAGTCCGCATCGGCAAGAGCCTGCTCCGGCAGGTTCCAGCCGCTGAGTCCCGAATCCGGCTGTGCCGACAGCTCATCCAGATAAGTCCGGGCTTCGCCGAGTCCGTTCGATACTTGGCTGATTCCGTCGACACTCTGGTCAAGCCCGCCGGTAAGCTGCCCCAGCTGCTTGTTGAGATCGGCAAAGCCGGTCTGCAGCTGCTTCTGTCCTTCCTGCAGGGAGCTGAAGCCGCTCGTCACCTGCGGCAGGCGGCCGATGACCTGACCTTGGCCGGCTGCCGCTTGGGAAATCCCCTGCTGCAGCGATTCGAGTCCCGCGGCCAGCTTCTTCAGGCCGTCGCCAAGCGCCGCTTGACCGGCTGCTGCCTGCGACAAGCCGGCATTGGCATCCGCAATGCCTTTGGCAGCCGAGCTCAGCTGGGCATTGAGCTTCTCCAGTCCACCGGCAAGCCGGGAAGCTCCGCCGGACAGCTGGCCGAGCGATTGCATCGCTCCCTGGAACTGAGCGTCGGCCGCCAGCTCCGGATATTTGTCGCCGAGCGCCTGGAAGGCCTGCTCCAATCCGGCAAGTCCTTGGGCCAGCTCCTTCTGGCTGGCGGCGGCGTCTCCATATGCGGAAGACAGCTGCCCCAATCCGCCTCCGACCTTCTTGTAGCCCGCAAGCAGCTTGTCGCTTGCCGCCGCCAGCTGCTCGGCGCTCTGCTGCGCTTGCGCAAGTCCGGCGCCAAGTTCCTTGGCGCCGGCCGTTCCGTCCACAAGCCCTTTGCGGATCCGCTCGAGGCCTTGCCCGAGCTGCTCGACTCCGTCCTGCAGCCTGGCGGTGCCGGTGACGAGCTCCCCGGCTCCGTCGGCAGCCTGCTTCAGCTTCGGCGCATTGTCCGCGAGGCTGGTGCTGGCTTCCTTCAGCCCCTTGCCGATTTTGTCGAGTCCATCCGTGCTCTGGCCGATGCCGCCGCCCAGCGTATCGGCCTGCTTGGATACCTCGAGGTCTTCCAGCGGAGATCCGGCTGGCCGGGTGGCGCTGCGTACGAGCTTGACGCCGTCCACTTTCGACAGCTCGCGGCTGATCTGCTCGACGACAGCCAGGCCTTCCTTGCTGTCGAAGCTTTTATCCGCCTTCAGGATAACGGTCGAAGGCATTGAATCTCCGGGACCGAAGCTGTAGGAGATCAGATTGAACGCCTTGACGGAACGGTATTCATCCCCGATTTCCTGCAGCGAGTTGAAGGAAATCGTATTTTTGTATGCGGCCATGAACGGCACGATGAAGATGGCGAGGATAACGAGAGCCCATATCGGCTTGCGCAGGGAGAAGCGGCCCATGCGGTCCCACATGCGGCTTTCTTTATGCTCGAGAGAACCTCTTGCCGGCCAGAACAGCGCGTTGCCGAGCACGGCCATGAAAAACGGAACCAGCGTGACAAGCGCGATCAAAAGCACGGCGACCCCGACGGCGACAGCAACCGCCGAGCGGTACAGCACGAAGGTGGAGAAGCCGATCGAAGCGAAGCCGACCAGAACCGCCGCCCCCGAGATCAGCACCGTGCGCCCGGCTGTGCGGTAAGTGGCCAATATCGCTTCCGTGCGGTCCAGCCCATGAGACAGCTCTTCCTTGTACCGGCTGATCAGCAGGATGCAGTAATCCGTTCCGATGCCGAACATAATCGCCACCATGAAAATCTGGGTGAAGTTGGAGAGCGGGAAGTCCGCGTATTTGACGAGGAACGACACGACCGACTGCGACAGCAGGTAGCTCAAGCCTACGGCGAGCAAAGGCACGAACGGCGCTACGACCGAGCGGAAAACGATGAACAAAATGACAAGGATGAAAATGACGGTGATGGACTCGGTCTTCGCCAAGCCCTCCATCGAGCTTTTGACCTGATCCTCGTTGATCATCCATTCGGAAGTGTAGTAATGCTCCGTCTTGATGCCGGAAGCCGCATTGTACAGCGCATCCTGCAGGTCGACGGCTTCACGGCCGTTTTTCTGGATGCCCACGAGGGCGAGCATCGTTTTGCCGTCCTTGGAGATGAGCTGGTCCTCAAGCTCCTTCTGGTCGAAGGGACCTGTAACCGATACGATCCCCTCCTTGCCGCCCGATTGCTTCATGGCGTCGAGCCCCGTACGGATGGCGGTTTTATCGTCGGCGCTCAGCCCTTCGGCACGGTGGAACACCAGGACGGCCGACAACTCATCCTTCTTGGACGAGTCGGAGGACTGGGCGTTCTTCTCCTTGATCAGCTTGGAAGCCATCGACGAGGAATAGCCGTCCGGGACGGTAATCTGGCCTTTGTCCCTGACGAGCTGCTGCATGTCCGGAGCGGACAGCATCAATCCGGCTGCCGCCGCTATCCACACAATCAATATGGCCCAGCGCCATTTCAATATCGTTCTCACCGTATGATTCCCCTCCGGTTATCAATTCTTTAGTTTGTCGGCTAGAAACTCGAACGTTTCAATGAACTGCAAAGCTTCTTCGTCCTCGAATGCCTGGATATAACGACCGAGAGTGTCTTTGATGATCCGGTCGGTTTCCTTCGCTGTCCGAATTCCTTTGTCTGTGAGCGACAAATACGTGACTCTGCGGTCCTTGCCGTCTGGATGGCGCTGGATCAAGTCCTTGTCGACCAGCCGCGTAATCAAGGAAGTAATCGTGCTTTTGCCCACGCAAAAAGCGTCCGCCAGCTCCGTTGAAGTGCAGCCTCCGCCCGACTCGCCTCGCGAGTTCAAATAACGGACAATGCCGAATTGCTCCCTGGTCATATCCTCCGGAAGCTTCTCCTGGATCAAGGCGTTGAAGCGCCTCGTCACGACAAAGCTCGCGGCCTCGTACCGCTTGATGATGTCCGGCAGCAGCTCTTCCCTCATCGCCAGTCCTCCTTTCTTGTACAAGTTCGATGTTGAAATAGTTTGATAATCGAACTTTATCATGGCAAAAACCGCCCTGTCAACAGACAAGGCGGCTCGTTTCATTCATTCATTCATTCATTGCGGCTCGTTTCATTCATTCATTCATTCATTCATTCATTGCGGCTCGCATCATTCATGCAGATTGGCTCGCTTCATCATACATGCGGCTTACTTCATTCATGCACAGCGGCTTGCAGCACTCATACGAGCAGCTGAGTTCTGCTAGATGCAGCCTTCCGCCATACGGCCGTGCCGGGCTGTTCCAGCCGCGTTCGGGCAGCCCATCAGGCTTCATACAACGCTTGGATTTCCGCTACCTGATCCATGAGCTTGCGGGCTACATAGGGAGGATCGACGACCTTGACATGAGGCCCATAGCTGAGAAGCCGCGAATAGAGCCAATAGCCCTGTTCTTCGCGATCCGCGACCTCCAGCCAGCCGTCATCCCGGATGACAATGAAGCTCCGGTCGTAATCATCCAGCACTCTTGTCTTGACCGAGGGGTGAAACAGCAGCTTCAAGTCGATTTTGAGGCTGTCTTGACACGCCATGCGCTTGTCGAGCTCTCGCAGGTCGACATCACGGCGGGTGAACGTTTCCGGCAGGAGATCCAGCTGTTCCATCCGGTTGAGGCGGAAGGTTCGGTAATCGCCCCGCTTCAGGCAGTAGGCGTGCAAATACCAAATGTAACCCTTCAGCGCAAGTCCGACCGGCTCCACCATCCGCTCGCTGCTCGTTCCCTGCCAGTCGAGATAGACGATGCTCAGCAGCCTGCATCCATCCAACGCTTCATGGATGGTTCTCAGCATCGCTTGATGCCGCTCCTTCTCCTTCCATGGATGCAGATCGATCAGCACCCGCTCGCCGGAGGAGCTCCCGCTCCCGTTGCCGGATCGTTCCACCAAGGCGATCACCTTGTCGATCAGCGAAGAGAGCTCCTCTCCGCTCAAGGCAGACCCGACTCCGCGCAGCGCTGTCACGATGGATTGCAGCTCATCGCAGCTCAAATATTGCCGCTCCAGACGATACCTCTCCATAATCTCGTAGCCTCCCGAGAGGCCCGGATAGGAAATGACGGGGATACCGGCCATATTCAGCGTTTCCAGGTCGCGGTATATGGTGCGCAGCGACACTTCGAAGCGCTCGGCTAGCTCCTGAGCCCCGACACGCCTGCGGCCGAGCAGCAGCATCGTGATGCCGAGCAGTCTTTCCAGCTTCAATCGGGTTCCCTCCTTGCATTCAATCCATGGCAGGCCGCCGTCTGCAGGCTGCCATCCTTCGTCATGGCACCGTCCAGGTTCACTTCCAGGCCCGGCCGGGTAAAGAAGTACAACCTATCCAACGAGGTGATCATGATGACGGAACCATCAAAGAAAAAGCTGGACCATCAGCCTGAGGGCTCCAGCATCCAGGACCGGGACAATCCGGAGCAGCTGCCGACGGAGAAGGAAAGCCTGATGGATGCAGATCCATCCCAGATGAACGTGGATTCCATTCCGGTGGAAGACCTGACGATCGAGCAGCAGGACGAGAAGGACAAGACCAAGACCAAAAACGATTCCTCCAGCGCGCGTAAATATCACACCGGCTTCTAAGCCTCAGAATGGGAGAGACATCTGCTCCAATACTTCGATCTCCGTCCCCGGCGTGCATCCCGCGCCGGGGATTTCCCTGAGGCGGGCCAGCTTGCCCGCCAAGCCGGGCTCTTCGGAGAGAAGCCGTTGCGCATCATCTCCATCCGCTGCCGCCGGGGAGAGATCGGCCCCGGCATTCGGCTTCGATATCCCTTCACTCAAGGACTTGGCTGATTCTGAACCGACGGGCACGGTTCTTCCCTCACGCATAGGAACGGCAAGCATGGCAGCTGCCTGTCCCAATCCACTCTCCCGCACGCTTCCCGCGCTTTCCCTATAAAAACGGTCCTCCGGAATTCCGTGCAATACCCTGAGCTCCGAGACGATGTCATGAATCCGCTCCGCATAATCCCGGCTCGCATAGGCTCCGGCAAAGATCCGGTCGTAAGCCGGAAGCAGAGAGGCATCGTACCGCTGAAGCATTCCATAGTACCAGCTCTTCACGTCAGGCGTCAGGCGCAGCAAGGAAGTCATCATATAACCCGCGCCGGCCTCCTTGACCGCTCCCATCAGCTCGTCGAGCCGGGAACGGGAGTCGGTCAGCAGCGGAAGGATCGGCGCAGCGAACACGCCGGCCGGCAAGCCGGCATTCCGGAGCTCGGCCAGAGCCTGAAGCCGCTGCCGCGGCAGCGGCGCGCCGGGCTCCAGGAACCGGATGAGCTCATCGTCGAGGGTATTCAGGCTGATGTTGACCGAGAGCAGATTCAGATCGGCCAGGATGTCCATATCCCGCAGGACAAGCGGCGAACGGGTCGTGATCGATACCGGCACTCGGTAGCGGGCCAGCACCTTGAGGCACTCCCGCGTCACCTGCCGGCTGCTCTCGGCAGGCTGATAAGGATCGGTAGCCGTGCCGATCGCGATATGGCCGACGTCCCTCGCCAGCTCCTGAAGGTCGAAGCGCCGGGAAGCCGCCATATTGTGCAGCTGCTTGCGAAGCGCTTCCGCGGCATTGTCCTTGACGAGGATATGATCCTGGAACTCGTCGCTTCCAAGGCCGATGAACGATTGAAACGCTCTCGCATAACAGAAGCTGCAGCCATGGGCGCAGCCGCGGTACGGATTGATCGACCAGTCGAACGGCATCTTCTCTTCCTTGACCCGGGTCATCGCTTGCTTGACGACGACCGTCTCCAACCGCTTCGCGCTCATGAGCTTACCTCCCGACAAGAACGTTTGTTCCCATATAGATATACTATATCATAGGAATGAGCATCTGGCAATGCTAGAAACCCGATTCATCCCGCTCCTGCCTCCAGCCTTTG
>NZ_CBRA020000052.1:0-25034 GCF_000469945.2 Paenibacillus sp. P22
CGCCGGCCGAGAGCGGAGCGGCAAGCCGGGCGGAACCGGCGGGACGCTGAGCTCGAGCTTCAGGGTACCCCGGCGGGCTGCCGGCACGCTGCTGAGCTCAAGCTTCAAGGCAAGGGTTACCCGGCCGGGCTGCCGGAAGACAGGAAGTTCAGGCCGCGCAGGAAGCACGTCATTCAGCGGCATGGCCGCAACAGGAGAAAGGTGGAGGTATTCGATGAAGCTCGTTCTTTTGTCCGGAGGCTCCGGCAAGCGGCTGTGGCCGCTTTCCAACGATCTGAGATCCAAGCAGTTCCTGAAGGTTCTGGAAGATGAGGAGGGCTCCCGGGTTTCCATGGTCCAGCGCGTGTGGGGGCAGATCGAGGCGGCCGGCTTCGGCGGCTCCGGTTATATCGCGACCGGCAGCAGCCAGACGGAGCTTATCCGCGGCCAGCTCGGACCCGATGTGCCCATGATCGTCGAGCCGGCCCGCAGGGATACGTTCCCCGCGATCGCTCTCGCGGCCGCATACCTGTTCTCCGTCGAGGGAGTAAGCCCGGATGAAACGGTAGCGGTGCTGCCGGTCGATCCTTATGTCGAAGTGAGGTTCTTCGAGACCGTAGCCAGCCTGGACGGTGTGCTCAGGAGCACAGGTGCGGACCTGGCACTGATCGGGGTGAAGCCGAGCTATCCGTCCGAGAAATACGGCTACATCGTGCCGGAACAGCCTGCCTCGCCGGGAGACGAGTCGTTCCGCGTGGGCGGCTTTCGCGAGAAGCCTTCCGTAGAAGCGGCGGCCGGCCTCATGGAGCAGGGAGCCCTCTGGAACTGCGGCGTCTTCGCCTTCCGGCTGGACTATATGCTCGCGATCATGGAATCCAAGGGCATTCCGCTCGTCTACGACCAGCTCGTCCACGATTACTCCAGCCTCGAGAGCATCAGCTTCGATTACGAGGTCGTGGAGCGGGCGCGCAACATTGCGGCAGTCGCCTATGACGGGTACTGGAAGGACCTCGGCACCTGGAACACGCTGACCGAGGAGATGAGGGATCCCAAGATGGGACGCGGCATCGTCAGCGGAGACTGCGTGAATACGCATCTGATCAATGAAACGGACATTCCCGTCACCGTGCTCGGCCTCTCGAACATCGTCGTAGCCGCCAGCCCGGACGGCATTCTCGTCGCCGAAAAAGGAGCCAGCACGAGGCTGAAGGAATTCATCGGCCACGATCAGCGGCCCATGTACGAGGAGCGCCGCTGGGGCTGGGTCCGGGTTCTCGACGACAGCCTGTATGCCGACGGAACCTGCGTGCTGACCAAGCGCGTCGGCATCGGCAGCAGCCAGAGCATCGGATACCGGCTGCATCAGCATCGGGAGGAAGTATGGACGATCGTCAAGGGCGAGGGGGAGTTCATCTGCAACGGCACGTACATGCAGGTGAAGGCGGGGAATGTGCTGCATATCCCGATGAAGACGCTGCATGGCATCCGCGCCACGAGCGATCTCGAATTCATCTCGGTCCAGACCGGCCGCCATGAGCAGGAGAACTCCATCATGGAGCTGTACAGCAGCTGGGAGGAAATCCAGCAGAACTGCATGCGAGCTTAATTCGGCACGGCCGCCGGAGAGAAGGATATCCGGCCGGCCAGCCGGCAGATGGCTGAAGGAGGATGCGGCATGGCCGTGACAATCGCCTATTACATTTCGGATTACGGGTACGGTCATGCCGCCCGCAGCATCGCGGTGATCAGGGCGATGCTGCGGCAAGCCTCGGAGCATGGACTGCCGTTGAATCTCCATCTGGTCAGCGGCCGCGTGCTTCCATTTCTGGAGCAGTCGCTCCGGGCACAGTTCGAAGCGGGGAGCTGCGAGGGACACCGCCTTCAGCTGCGCTCCATGGAATCGGGTCCGGGCTACGCCCTGCGTCAGGGCACCTGCCAAGCGGATGTCGGGCTGCTGCGGCAGGCCTACATCCCGTATGCCGGCAAAATGCCCCGGCAGATCCGGAAAGAAGCCGCTTGGCTCGGAGGAGCGGGCATCCGGCTGGTCGTCTCGGATATCGTGCCCGAGGCTTTCCCCGCCGCTTCCAAGGCCGGCATTCCCTCGGTTGGCATCTCTAATTTCACCTGGTACACCGCCTATCAGGACATGCTGCCTGCGGAGCTGCTGGCCCCTCTTGCCAAAGCATACCTCGACATGGACCGGTTCATCGCCCTTCCCGGAGCGCGCGAGCCGGCATGGGCCGCAGAGCCGAGCATCCATGCCGGCTTCTTCTCCCGGCAGGCGGGAGCCGCCGAGGCGGCTGAGCTGAGGAAGCGCCTGGATCCGAGCGGCGAGCGCAAGCTGGTCTGCTTGTTCCCGGGCAGGGACACGGGCAAGGTCGATCTGCTGCAAAGCCTGCCGCTGCTGAACGACCGGAGATGGCTGCCCATCGTGTCTTCGACGATGGAGCTGCCCGAAGGGTTGGGGCCGATCGTCCGGATCCCTGCCGAGGCGACGGAATCCCAGCTCTATGTCGCCGCGAGCGACCTGGTGCTGACCAAGCCGGGATGGGGCACCGTGGCGGAAGCGGTCGCCTTCGGCAAGCCGCTTGTGCTGCTGGAGAGGCCGCTGTTCCGCGAAGACCGCTGTACGATGGAGGCGCTGGCCGGGCTTCACCCCCATCTGGCGATGAGCGAGGACCAGCTCGTGCGGCCGGATCTCGGCGACCGGCTGCTGCACGGGCTGGAAGCGGCCGCCTTCTCCGGACAGCCTGCCGCGGCAGGCCGTCCGGACGAGGCAGGGCTCATCGCGTCCCGCCTGCTGGGATGGGCTTTGATGGAAGCCGCTCAAGAGGAAGGGACATCCGTCAAGGCTCCTTTCGGGGAGAAGATCGAATCGCAACGCTGAACGCCAAATTTCGCATAACGGGAGTGGAAGCCATGAAGATTACGGTAGTAGGGACAGGATATGT
Organism: Paenibacillus sp. P22; assembly: GCF_000469945.2. Taxonomy (NCBI): domain Bacteria; kingdom Bacillati; phylum Bacillota; class Bacilli; order Caryophanales; family Paenibacillaceae; genus Paenibacillus; species Paenibacillus sp. P22. The sequence continues at coordinate 2,931 of NZ_CBRA020000052.1, forward strand.
CGGGCTGGTGTCGGGGGTCTGCTATGCGGAGCTGGGGCATTCCGTCATTTGCGTGGACAAGGATCCTTTGAAAATCGCCACTTTGCAAAACGGAGATATTCCCATCTATGAGCCGGGGCTTCAGGAGCTGTCCGTCCGCAACGCGGAGCTTGGCCGGCTGAGCTTCACCTCCAGCCTGGATGCGGCAGTCAAAGGCGCCGATCTCATCATCATCGCCGTCGGAACGCCGCCTCTGCCGGGAGGCGAAGCGAATCTCGCCTACATCGAGCTGGCTGCCAAGGAGATCGCCGATGCGATGGAGGGCAACCCCGTCGTGGCCATCAAAAGCACGGTGCCCGTCGGGACGAATGAAAAGGTGCGGGACCTGATCCGCAGCCGCACCGAATGCCCGTTCGACAGCGTCTCGCTGCCGGAGTTCCTGCGCGAGGGCTCCGCCGTCCCGGATACGATGCATCCGGACCGGATCGTCGTCGGCACGGATTCTCCGCGTGCGGAAGCTCTGCTCCGGGAGCTGCACGGCGGTCTCGGCGGCGCTTTTGTCGTGACGGATATCCGCAGTGCCGAAATGATCAAGTACGCTTCCAATGCGTTTCTGGCAACCAAGATTTCCTTCATCAACGAGATTGCCAATATTTGCGAGAAAGTCGGAGCGGATGTGACGAGAGTCGCCGAAGGAATGGGCTACGACAAGCGGATCGGCTCCTCGTTCCTGAAGGCGGGAATCGGCTACGGAGGCTCCTGCTTCCCCAAGGATACGCAGGCGCTGATCCAGATCGCAGGGCATTTCGACTACGAGTTCAAGCTGCTGCGCTCCGTCGTCGAGGTGAACCAGGGCCAGCGCTTCAATATCGTGCGCAAGCTCGAAGCGATCTTCGGCGACCTGGAAGGACGGACGATCGCGGTATGGGGGCTTGCGTTCAAGCCTGAAACCGATGACGTGAGGGAAGCTCCTGCCCAGGAGATCATCGGGGAGCTGCTGGACCGGGGAGTCCAGGTCCGGGCCTACGATCCCATCGCGATGGACAACTTCCGCAGCCATTTCGGAGGCGGAGCGGGACGGGTGGAATGGTGCTCCGGCGCGCTGGAAGCCGCCGCTGGAGCCGATGCGGTCTGCCTGCTTACGGAATGGGAGGAGTTCGTCTCGCGGCATCGGCGCCGCGGCCTCCCGTAATCTCCATCACTCGGGCCAGCACGTCTTCCTTGCCGTTAATGACATAATCGGCACCCAGTTCCTTGGCGACCTCCAGCCGCTCGTCCAGCATGTCGACGGCGATGACGGTAGCGCCGAGCCCCTTTGCGACCATGACGCCGGCGCCCCCCATCGGGCCCATGCCGAAGATGACCAGCGTGTCGCGGCCGCTGATGGCCAGCCGCTTCTGCGCGTGGTACAGCGTGCCGACCGCATCGGTAGATACCGCTGCCACCAGGTAGCTCATGCGGTCGGGGATGCGCATGCAGTTCTCAGCCGGCACGACCATGTAGTCCGCGTCGCCGCCGTGCTGGTCAAAGCCGATGCATTTCCATTCCGGGCAAAACATCCGGTAGCCGCTCTTGCAGTTCGCGCATTCGCCGCAGCCGACGGCGAGGTACACGGCCACGCGGTCGCCTTCCTTGAAGCGGGTTACGCCTTCGCCCACCTGCACGATTTCACCCGCCGGTTCATGACCGGGGTGGATGCAGCCGGATTTGGCCGCTTCTCCTCCAACCACCGCATCGCTGCCGTAGTACAGGCTCATATCGCTGCGGCAGATCGCGGACGCCTTCATCTTGATCAGCACTTCGCCGCCGCCCGGCGAAGGAATCGGAACTTCCCTTATTTCGACCTTCTTGTCTCCCGGAAAAACAACCGCCTTCATCATAATGAGTCCCTCCTTGGTGGTTAGGTTGTTACGCGTATCCAGCGTTCCTCTTCGTGGCTCTGAAGGATGGCGTCCGTAATGCGCATGGACAGGTGTCCGTCCTCGAAAGTAGCGAAGTTCGGCCGGTCCTTGCGCGGGTCCTTACGATCGCGGATGAATGTATAATATTGAAGCATCATGTTCTTCAGCGAATCCGGCCAGCCTTCCGTATGCCCGCCGGGGTGGTGGATGGATGTCCGAGCTTCCTCCAGGAACAGCGAAGGATCCGCCATCAGAACTTCGTTCGATTTGTCCCGGTGTCCGATCCACAGACTGGCGGGCTCCTCCTGTTTCCAATAAGCGGATTTTCGGCTGCCGTTCAACTCGAAGCTCAGCGCATTCTTACGGCCTGCGCTGGCTTGGGAAACCGTAAAGGAGCCCTTGCTTCCATCCTCGAACCGGACGAGCACCGACGCGCAATCCTCGGTGCTGACAGGCACCTCTTCGTAGGCGGTTTCGCCGCCGTCCGTCTGCAGGCCGAACGTTGCACCGCTCGCGATCGGCTTTTTCCGGACCGGGTGGACCGTCCACAAATCCGCGAAGACGGCCGTGATCCGCTTGCCTGTCACATACTGTACCGTATCGCACCAGTGCGAGCCGATGTCCGCGACTGCCCGCGACCTTCCGCCGATCGCTTGGTCGAGCCGCCAATTATAGTCGGTATCGAACAGCAGCCAGTCCTGCAAGTAGCTGCCGTGCACGAGATGGATCGGGCCAAGCTCGCCTTGCTTTACCATCTCGGCCAGCTGCTTCATCATCGGGTATTGCCGGTAGTTGAAATTGACGCCGTGCACGACGCCGCGATCGCGCGCCAGGCGAAGCAGTTCCGCCGACTCGCGGCTTGTCATGGCCAGCGGCTTCTCGGACAGCACATGCTTGCCCGCAGCGATAATGGCTTTGTTGATCTCGAAATGAAGGTGGTTCGGCGTGCAGTTATGCACCACGTCGATGTCTGGATGGGCCAGCAGCTCCCGATAATCGCCATAGGCAAGCGGCACGCCAAGCTGTGCCGCTTTTTCCCGCGCCATCTCTTCGCCGTTCTGGGCGAGGGCGATGACTTCGACGAATTCGAGCCGGCGCATGGCCTCGATATGCGCCGGGCCGATAAAGCCGGTTCCGATGACGCCCGCCCGAATTTTGGGGGCCGTCATTTCTTGATCGCCTTTTTGCCGAACATCACGGCAAGGATGATGATAAGGCCCTTGATCATCATCTGCTGGGAGACGTCGAGGCCCATGATGATCAAGCCGTTGTTGATCGTGCCGATCATGATTGCGCCGACGACCGTTCCGATGATCGTGCCGACGCCGCCGAACAGGCTCGTGCCGCCGAGAATGACCGCGGCGATGACCGAGAGCTCGTCGCCTTCGCCGAAGGAAAACCGCCCGGCGTTCATCCGGCCCGCATAGAGCAGTCCTGCCAGACCGGCCATCAAGCCGGTACCAAGGAAGACGAGCAGCTTGATCCGCATCGTCTTGACGCCGGAAAAGCGGGCTGCGGTCTCATTGCCGCCCGTGGCCAGCGTCTGCCGACCGAACGACGTTTTGCGGAGCAGCACGTGGGCGATGACCGTGAACACCAGCGTCCAGATCAGCAGAACCGGAATCGGACCTATATCGCCCGAGCCGAAGATAAAGTTGAACGTATCGTTGACGATCGGTACCGGCGCCGTGTCCGTGACCCACATGGCAAGACCCTTAACCGCCCCCATCGTACCCAGTGTCACGAGGAATGACGGGATGGCCGCCTTCGTCACCAGCATGCCGTTGACCAGCCCGACAAGAACGCCGGTTCCAAGTCCGGCGATGAGACCGCCGATGACGCCGAAGCCGTGCGAAACCGCCAGGGCGCCCGTCAGCGAAGACAAGGCAGCGATGGAGCCGACGGAGAGGTCGATCTCGCCCGTGCTGATTACGAACGTCATCGCCAGACCCATCAGCGAGATGGTCGCCGTCTGCCGCACGATGTTGAGCAGGTTGCCCGTCGTCATAAAGCCGTCCGAATACAGGGTGACGGAGAAGTAAATGAGCACGCCGATGAATGCGATATAGACGATATAGTTGCGCCATTCGAAGCCCTTGAGTCCCGCGAACGGGGCCGGCTTCGCCGGTTCAATACCCTTGGATGGCATACTGAAGCTCCTCCTCTGTGTGAATGTCCTGCCGCTCCAATTCCTTGATAAGCCGGCCTTCGTGCATGATCAGCACCCGGTCGCTGAGCGCCAGCAACTCGGGCAATTCGGAGGAAACGACCAGCACCGCTTTACCGCTCTCCGCCATTTCGCGGACGATGTCGATGATTTCGGTTTTGGCGCCGATGTCGACGCCGATTGTCGGCTCGTCGAGCAGGAGAACATCCGGATCGTTCGCCAGCCATTTGGCGAGAACGATCTTTTGCTGGTTGCCGCCCGACAGCAGGTTACTCGTTTTGAAAATGTTGTCCGTCTTGATTTTCAGCCGTTCGACCATTCGCTTGCTGACGTCGTTCGCTTTGCGGTCGTCAAGCCAGGGGCCTTTCTTCATCTTCCGGATGATAGGCAGGATCATGTTGTCCCGCACGCTGTGCTGCAGCACCAGACCCTGCACGCGCCGGTCCTCCGGGATAAGCGCGATGCCCGCGTCAATGGCATCGGTCGCGCTGCGAATGGTGCGTCGTTTGCCGTTGATGCGGATCTCGCCGCCGTCCATCGGATCGATGCCGAAAATAGTGCGAAGCAGCTCCGTCCGCCCGCTTCCCATTAGACCGGCAATGCCGACGATTTCGCCGGGCCGGATGCTCAGGCTCACGTCCCGGACGCGTTCGCCCGAGGAGACGCCGAGCAGCTCCAGCACCGGCGCCGCTTCCTTCGCGTAGTCGCGCGCCACCCATTCGAACGCCTTATTGAAGGACTGGCCGACGATATGCTGGATAACGGATTCAAGGTTGGTCTCCTTGATCACTTCCGTCGTGATTTTACGGCCGTCCCGGAGGATCGTGATCCGGTCGCAGATTTTGAAAATTTCGTCCATCCGGTGCGAAATATAAATGATGGCATAGCCTTTGGCCTTCAGCTTTTCGATGAACGAGAACAGCACTTCCGTCTCCGTCTTCGTCAGCGACGAGGTAGGCTCGTCCATGATCAGCACTTTCGCTTCCTGCGATAGCGCTTTCGCAATTTCCGTCATCTGCCAATAGCCGACGCCGAGGTTCTGCACGACATCGTCCGGCTTGATGTCGACGCCCAGGTCGTTCAGGAGCTTCGCCGTCCGGATTTTGTTGTCCCTGTCGTCCAGCAGCCCCATCGCCGTCTTCGTCTCGCGCGTCAGAAAGATGTTCTGTGCAACCGTGAGCGTGGGGATCAGACTGAACTCCTGGAAGATCATCGAGATGTTGTTCGCCCTCGCATCTTCATAGCTGTGAATCGTAACGGGCTTGCCCTCGATCCGGATTTCGCCCTTGTCGGCGGAATACACGCCGGTGAGAATTTTCATGAGCGTCGATTTGCCTGCCCCGTTGCCGCCCATCAGCGCATGAACCTCGCCTTTATTCACCGAGAAGCTGACATCGTCGAGAACCGTAATGCCGTTAAACGCCTTGGAAATGTTCGTCATCTCCAGCACGGGTTGATCCATTCGCACTCACCTTCTTTGTGGGATGGCGGGAAAGGCCGCCCGGGTGCGGCCTTCCGCCTGATTCTGCTCCTTATTGCTTCAGCGCGTTCTTCACGCTGTCCGGTGCGTCCTGACCGTAAATCAGCTTCCAGTTGTCGAGCACATTCTCTTTCGTCACCTTGATCGCCGGGGACGCGACGTACGCGGGCGCCTGTTTGCCCAGAAGCGCGTAGCCCGCCAGAATTGCCTGCGCCACGCCCTGATCGTAAGGCAGCTGGGCGCCGAGACCGCGGACGATGCCATCGGACGCGATCGAAATCGCTACGTTCGTGCCGAGGTCGACTGTCGTCACGATCAGATCGTTCCGGCCGGCCGTCCGGGCGGCCGCCATAACGCCTTCGGCCGGCACGTCCCATGGGGCAAAGATTCCCTGAATGTCGGGATGGCGCGTCAACATCGCCGAAGCGACCTCTTCGCCCTTGTTCGGATCCGTGATGCCGCCGCGGGCCACGATTTCGATGTTCGGATATTTTTCCTTCATTCGTTTCTCAAAGGCGTCCGAGCGGTTCTTCGTGACGAAGAAGTTGACGTCATGGAAGACGACCCCGACCTTTCCCTTGCCGCCGAGCTTCTCGGCCATGATGTCCGCCGCGAGCGCGCCGTTGCCGTAGTTGTCGCCCGAAACGATGCTGATGTAATCCTTGCCGGGCTTCATGCCCTGCGCCGCGCCGTCCATGAACACCAGCTTGACGCCCTGCTGAACGGCTTTCTTGTAGGCGCCGGCCGTCGACACCGCATCGACCGGAACCGAAATCATGACGTCCGGCTTCTTCGCGAGCACCGTCTCGATGTCGTTCACCTGTTTCTCCGCTTTGAACTGGGCGTCCGTTACCGCAACCACCTTGATGCCCATCCGCTCAAAGGTGTTCTTCATGGCGCCGACGGCCGCGTTCATATAGTCGGTGCCGGAGTAATGCATGACGATGGCGGCCGTGTAATGGCCGTCCTTGATCTTCTTGAGCTCATCCTCGGTGAGCTTCAGCTCCTTGGCGGACACCGCCTTCTCACCGTTCGGACCGATGTCCTGCACCGGCAGGTCCGGGATGTTCGGATTGATCGTAAGCGGTCCGGATGCATCCGCACTGTAGTTTTTGGAGGTGACCTCCGCCGCCGACGTAGTTGTTTTTGTCGAGCCGCAGCCGGCAAGCGCCAGCCCGCTGACGAGCAGAACCGCGACTGCGGTTGTCCACGACTTTCTCTTCATGCTGCTTCCCCCGCTTTTTTGTTTTTTTTGTCGAACCTGACGGTTGCGAACGATTCGTATCCTGAGTATATCGGGACCGGGGAAGCGGCTGTAGCCGACGATTTTAACCGCGCGGGGGGGAAATTTTTAGCTGGAGGACCCTGACAAAAAAAAAAACGGGTCCGCGAACGATTCGCGAACCCGGCACTTCATTCAGTAGCCTTCCATGATCATGAATTGCGAGACCGTATCCACCGCCTGGTCCAGCGCTGCCTTAGCCGACTGCCTGCCGGACAGGTAGCTCTGGACTGCGGTTTGCACAGCTTCGGACAGCTGATTGTAGTTCTTGATGCGCGGCCGGCCCACGCCGACGCGCAGCGACGCTCCCAGGACGTCGTAATATTCCCGCAGTGACGTGTCCCCAAGGTGCCGTGCCGCCTCATAGGCCGACATACGCGTCACATGGTGGCGGTATTTCAGGTAGCCCTGCTGAGCCTCAACCCCCGCCAGGTAGGCAGCCAGGTCGAAGGCCGCCTGCTTCTGCCGGGAGTACTTGTTGACAGCCAGCCCCCACGAGCCGAAATGGGGTCCCCTTATGATCGTACCGTTCCGTTCCACGCCGGGCAACATGAACGAGCCCACCTGACCCTGCACCTTAGGGTTCAGCTTCATGTCGTGATAATTCATCCCCATCGCCGTCTGCCCGTAGCCGAAGGCAATCTCCACCTCGTCCCAGGTGTACCCCGTTACGCCGGGAGGCGTCACCTTGTCCTTGAGGATCCAATCGCCGTACGTCTCCAGCGCCCGGACACCAGCCGGCGAGTTGAAGACCGGCCGCATATTGTGGCCGAACAGCTCCCCGCCATATACGTTCAGGAACGATTTGAAATCGACGAAATTGGCTTCGCTCATGCCCGCCATCAGCGTTGTGCCGTACAAGTCGACCGTTCCGTCCCCGTTTGTGTCGCGCGTAAAAAAACGGGCCAGATCGAGGTACTCGTCCAGCGTCTGCGGCACCTCGAGCTCGCGGCCGTACCGCTCCCGGAATGCGGAACGGTTGGCCGGGTCGAGGAACAAATCCTTCCGATAGCTGACGGTCAGCACATTGGATTGGATGGGCAGGCTCCAAATATCGAAGCCGGCGTTCTGGATGCGGTCCACATCGACGACGTCCATGGCGGGCGGCTGCTGGCGCGACTGGATGGAATCGAAAACAGACGTATCCAGAAACACCTTGGCGATAAAATCGTCTACGCGGATTGGCGGGTTCGCGCTCCGGATGTAGGCGGAAAGGGGCTCCAAATGAGGAAGAATCCGCGGCATCCAAGGCGTATCCACGGCCATGAGGTCATACTGGCCGCTTTTCCGCGCGAGCTCCGAAAACACCTTTTCCTGCAGACTGTTGTAAGGAAACGTGTCGACTTCAACGGGTTGGCCAGTGATGGCCTGATAGCGCTCGGTTGCCGCAATCACGGCCTCCGAGCCGGCTTCAACCGTTGCGTACAACACCCGCAGCGGACGCGGCGCCGGGGGTTGCTCCTCAGGCCCGCCGCCGCCTGACTGGCTGCACCCTGCGAGCAGCAGCGAAGCAGCCAGCAGCGTAATCCATCCGACTCTCCATCGTTTCACTCCGGCTGTCCCTCTTCCGCACGGCATCCTGATCACTCCGGCACCCCGTCGATTCCATGCTGCCTGCGAAATTCGGAGGGCGAATAGCCGAATTCCCGTTTGAACAGGCTTCTGAAATAGGCATGATCCGCGTAACCGGTCTCTTCGGCGATTTCATTGATTTTTTTAGGCGTACGCAGCAGGCGTTCCCTGGCATACGACAGCCTTTTTCGCGTCAGGTAGCGGACAAAATTTTCGCCCATTTGCTGCTTGAACATCCGGCTCAGCGTGACGGGATGCACGTTCACCGCATCCGCGACCGCCTCCAGGCTGACGTTCATGTCGGTGGAGTTCTCGATAAGCGCCAAGGCCTGCTGAAACCAGCTGCCGGGGGGCTGCTCCCGCTCCGAGCGTTCCTGGCGCTCCACGTCCTGGATAGCCTTTACGCCGCCAAGAACGATTCGCTGCAACCGCTGCTTAAGTTCTTCCCAGGAGGCATGGTTCGACACCCATTGCTGCCAGTAGCGCAGCGTATCCTCGTCGACGATAAGCATGTCCTTCTTCGTCAACCCTTCGTCCAGAAGCGCCATCAAAAAGGCACACTGGTGCTCCAGGGCGTTATAATCCAGATGGCCAAGGCTGTCCATCCATTCTTCGAAGGCACGCTCCAGCTCTCCGTAATCGCCGCCGCGCGCATGCAGGACGATCCGCTCCCGGCAGGCGGCAGCCCGGCGCGCCCATTCCTTGCCCGAGCGGCCGCCGTTGTCCGCTGCCGGACGCGAATGAAAAAACATGCGGGCCCGATGCTTCCGGTATTCGGCCAGAAAAGACGGTAGGAATGCCGCCTTTTCCCGGAAGCCTCCGTACGCCGGCTCTACTGTCATGCCGACGACGGCCCCTTCCGTTCCGTCCTCCAGGGCGAAGGCGAAGACCAGGCCGGTTTCGCCGTTGCGCGGACTCGCCGGTTCCATATCCCGGGGCTCGAAGGAAACCGCCTTCCACAGCCTTTCGTCGAACCATATTCCCGCTTCCTGCGGCACGATCCGGAAACCGGCGAGCATGGGAATGCTTGCGGCGTCGATCCGCTGCCGCATGTCCTGGAGCAGCAGCATCTGCAGGGAGTCTCGGACCCTGTCGACGATTTCCCTCAGCTGTACGCGGTCCGCGGGCTTCAGCAGATAGTCCGATGCCCCGGATTGCAGCGCCTGCCTCGCGTATTCAAAATCATCGTACCCTGATATAATGACCACATGCATGGCCGGGTAACTGGCTTTCAGCCGTTTAAGGATGTCGATCCCCCCGATCTCCGGCATGCGGATATCCAGGAAGGTCAGATCCGGGCGTACCATCTCAATCCGCTCCAGCGCCTGATGACCGAATTCGGCGTCAAATATTTCGTCGTCCGGAAACAGCGCATTCAGCTTCTGAAGAATGCTCATCCGGACCTCCCGTTCGTCGTCGACCACACAGATTTTCATAATCGAACTTGCTCCTTCCGGCCAACCTGAGCTGGAGTACGTCACACGCCAGGAGGTCCTCACGTGGCCATGCCCGCCTTTGTCATGCGTATCGTAAACCGGCTTAGCTTGAAATTCAAGCTGTTCGTCTTGCTGATCCTTATATCCATCATCCCGATAACCCTGGTCGGTTACAACTCCAATACGTTCATGTTCCGCTCGGGAACGGCGTATTCCGGCTCCATCTCATCGCAATACGTGGATTTCGTATCGACGGAGTTGAACGCCTACCTCCAGAGCCTGAATCAATCCTTCGACCCCCTGTTCAGCACGCCGGCCTTCGTCCATTACATGGGTACGCCGGACAGCTGGCTGAAGGAGCAGGCGGAGGATCTCATGCGGTTCCGGCCGCTCGTCCGGAGCTCGCTGCAATTCCACCCCGAAGTGATCAGCGTTCTCTACTTGGACCGCTTGGGGAAAGTGTACTTCGACTCCTATCAGCGGCAGCTCGATCCGGCCTTTGCCTTCGGCGAAGACCCATGGTACCGGAAGGCGTTCCGGATCAACCGGAATGCGCTGAGCGAGCCGCACGCCATGCCGTACGTGCTCTACAGCAAAGATACGACGTTCTCCTATGTCCGGCCCATCCTGGACACGGATACCGGCGTAACGAGGGCCGTTTTCGTCGTGGAAATCCAGGAGAACCGGATCAAGAGCATGCTCCGGGGCGAGCAGACCGGCCAGCCTGGTCAGGTGATCCTGATGCACACCCAAACCGGCGCCACTGTGTCGGAGACGCCGGTCGATTCCGGCGTCATGCGCGATTTCAAATCCGCACTGGTCGATCAAGCAGGGTCGAAGCAGCCGTTCCTTTTCCGCTCCGGCCCTACCGAATACCAAGCCAGCTACGCCGCGCTACCCGACAGCCAATGGCTGGTCGTCTGGACCGCGCCCCTGAATACGATCAATAAAGCGGTGCGGCAGACGGTTCAACTGTCGCTGCTGATTGCGGTCCTCAGCCTGCTAACGGCACTCATCGTTGCGTTTCCGGTCATGAGCGTTCTTCTGCGTCCGCTGTACAAGCTGAAGGCCGGCATGCTGAATCTGGGGCAGGGCAAGTACGTGCCGATTCCACAGGGCGAACGGTACGACGAGATCGGCTACCTGATCCGCAGCTTCAACAAGACGCTGGAGAAGCTGCAGCGGATGGAGCGAGAAGTGTACCAGGCCAACCTGCGGGAAAAGGAGCGCGAGCTGCTGCAGCTTCAGGCCCAGATCAATCCGCATTTCCTGTTCAATACGCTCGAAACGATCGATTCCTACGCTTCCCGGAACAACGGCGATGCGGTTGGCGACATGGTGCAGTCGGTCTCGCGCATGATGCGCTTTACGGTCCGGAACGATGACGGCTGGGCGCCGCTCCGCGAGGAGCTGGAATACATCCGTAATTTCCTGACCATCCATTATTACCGGAACGGCCGGGAGGTAAGCGCCATGTTTGACATCGATCCAGCGGCCATGGACGTGCAGGTCATGAAGCTCAGCATTCAACCGTATTTCGAGAACGCGATCAAATACGGCTGGAGCCCCAACATGACGGCGGACGAATTCAAGCTCACCGTGAAGGTGTCCCTGCAGGAGAATCATCTGGAGGTCGACGTTCAAGATACGGGCACCGGCATGCCGCCGGACGTGCTTCGTCGCATCCGTCAGCTGATTGCGGAACAAGGCGAGTCGAAGGACCCTTATTTCCGGTCGCATACCGGCGTCCGCAACACCTTCCGCCGGCTGTTTCTCGTCTACGGCAGCGAGGCAGATGTCGTCGTCGAGAGCGTGCCCGGCGCGGGAACGCGTTTCCGGTTCCGGGTTCCAGCCGGACGACCGGCCCTTTAAGCCCCCTGCGAGATGAAACGACAAAGAGGCAGTCCCGGACGGCGATCCGCTCGGACTGTCTCTTTCTGATGTATCAAGTGTTCTAGGAGGGCTATTCGACCGTTTTGACCCATGTGCCGCTCTCTGCGGAAGCCATGATGGCGTCGGAAATGACATGGATGCGGTAGCCGTCGTGGAAGTTCGGCGATACATCGGTATCGTTGACAATGGCGGAGATGAAGTCATGCGCTTCGATGATTTTCGTCTCGCCATAGCCGATGCCGAGCGCCGGAATCGGCCAAAGCGCCGGGCCGTTCGGATGCGCCGGACCCGTATAGATCGTCCGGAATCCGCGGCGGTCGTCCGGATCGTCGGCGAAGCAGACCTGCAGCTCGTCGCGGCGCTCGTAGTTGAACGCGATGGAGCCTTTTTCGCCATGGATTTCGAACGTCAGAAAGTTGTTGCGTCCCCACGCGTTGCGCGTCGCTTCAATGCTGCCGACCGCACCGTTCTCGAACCGGAGCAGCGTGCTGATCTCGTCATCGACGTCGACGGCCTCCTTCTTGACCTCGCCCGAAGCCTTCACGGTCCCGAGCTTGTCGACCGGCCCGGACGATATCGGACGCTCCTTGATCCAGGTCTGCGCCGTGCCCATGACCTCCGTAATTTCGCCCACCAGATAGCGGGCAAAGTCGATGACGTGGGTGCCGATGTCGCCCAGCGTGCCCGATCCCGCGATATCCTTCCGGAACCGCCAGGACAGCGGCGAATTCGGATCGGCCGACCAGTCCTGCAGGTAGGTCCCGCGGAAGTTCAGCACGCGCCCGATCGCGCCTTCCTCGATGTATTTCTTCGCTAGCGCGACGGCGGGCGTCCGGCGGTAGTTGAAAGCGACCATATGCTTGACGCCGGCTGCGGTGACGGCATCCAGCATCTGCTTGGCTTCCTCGGTCGTCCGGGCAAGCGGCTTCTCGGAAATAATGTGCTTTCCCGCCTTGGCCGCCGCGATTGCGATTTCGGCATGCGTATTGTTCGGCGTCACGATGTCGATAATGTCGATGGAAGGATCCTCGACAACCTTTCTCCAATCGGAGGCGTAGGATTCGAAGCCGTAACGGGCTGCCGCTTCCTTAGCCAAGTCGTCTGAGATATCCACGACAGTCTTGCGGAACGGAATGGCCGGCGCCGGCCAGAAGAACATCGGCATCCCCGCATAGGCGAGCGAGTGGGCCTTGCCCATGAACCCCCCGCCAATCATTCCAACATTTAACGTACGCATGTGGCCATCTCTCCTTTTCTGTCTGCGCCTGCTTGTTGGGCACGGAACTTCCGCATCGGCTTATACGCCTTATTTCTTGGCCGCGTCCTGAATCGTTTTCGGCGCATCCGCATGGTACACGGTCTTCCACGAATCCAAGATGTTCTCCTGATTGACGGGCAGCGCCGGAACCGCTACATAAGGAGGTGTCTCCTTGCCGAGCAGCGCATTTGCGGCCAGGATGGCCTCCGCTACGCCTTGGTCGTACGGCAGTTGGGCGCCGAGACCCTTAATCATGCCGCCCTTGGCGATTTCCAAGGCGACGTTCGTGCCGAGATCGATCGTGGAAATGGCGAGATCAGTTCGGCCTGCCGAACGGGTGGCGGCCATGGCGCCTTCAGCCGGGACATCCCATACGACGAACATGCCCTTCAGCTTGGGCTGCTTGGTCAGCATGGCCGCAGCTACTTTCTCGCCGTCATTCGGGCCTGCAATGCCGCCGCGCTCGACGATATGAATATTTGGATACGATTCCTTGATCGTCTTCTCGAACGCTTCGGTGCGCTGCTTCGTGACGAAGAAGTCTGCGTCGTGGTAGATTACGCCGATGTCGCCTTCTTCGCCGATCGCTTTTGCGAGGATGTGTGCGGCTTCAACGCCGTTGCCGTAGTTGTCGGCGGAAACGACACTCACATAATCTTTGCCGGCTGTAAGACCGGCGGCTTTATTGTCCATGAAGACGAGCTTGACGCCCTGAGCGGCCGCCTTCTTGTACGCACTCGCCGTGGATACGGCGTCGACCGGAATGCTGACGAGAATATCTGGCTTCTTGGCCAGAATCGTCTCGATATTGGCCACCTGCGTCTCGGCTTTGAAGTTCGCGTCCGTTGTGGCGACGATCTCAATGTTCATCTTGGCGAACGTATCCTTAAGCCCTTTAAGCTGAGCGGCCGACCAGTCGTTTCCGGCATAGTGCATGGAAATCGCCGCCGTGTAGTTGCCTTCCTTGACCTTAGCCAGATCCTCCGGCGAGAGCGACAGCGTCTTGGCGGAGACGGCGCTCTCGCCGTCGGGACCCTTGCTCAGGATATCCTTGTCCGGCAGGTCCTGGTTAATCGTGATCGGGCCGTCGGCAGTGCCGTCCGCATCCGCCGTCCCCGAATTCGACGTTGTGTTGGCTGCGGCACCGGATGCCGTATTGTCCGGCGCGCCACCGGAGTTATTCGTATCCGCTTTCGAGCCTCCGTTGCCGCAGGCTGCGAGCAATAACAGGCAGACGAGCATAATGGAAAGCAGGGTCGATCTTTTCATGCCATATGGCCCCCCAAATTTGGTTTATCCTAACCTTCTATCGCAAATGCAGCGTATCTCTCAGGTATGCTCTGCTTATGCCTGCCGCCTTCGCCGGATCGTCGTGGCTGTCCAGTTCGATCGTAACCCAGCCGTCGTATCCCTGCTCCCGCAGAAGCCTCAGCATGTCGCCGAACGACTGTCCGCCTTCACCGAGCGGGACGAATGCGCCCGAGCGGTAATCCTTGAAGTGAATGTATGTGATCCGGCTGCCGTATTTCCGGATGACCTCCAGCGGGTCGCCGCCTCCCGCTTCGATATGCGCCGTATCCGGACAAAGCGGAATGTCCGTCAGCGGCATAAGCCGGTCCAACTGATCGGGGCGCTCCACCATGGTGCCCAGATGCGGATGATAGCTGGCCTGCAGGCCGTGTCGCCTTGCAATCCCGGCAGCGATGTCGAGCCCTTTGGCAAGCGCGGCAAAGTCCTCGTCCCGTATACCGGCAGCGCGGACGGCTCCTCCACCGAGCACCAGATGCTCCGCGCCCGCTGCGGCGGCAAGCTCGGCCGTTTTCTCGATTTTGGCCATTTCGTCCGGCAGGATGTCCTCATAGATGAAGTTGGCGCCGGTATATACGCCGATCAGGTCCAAGCCGCTGCCGCTCAGCAGCCGGCGGAATTCGTCCATCCGGTTCTCGTACTGGACCAGGTTGCCGTCGAACAGCTCAATCCCCTGGTAGCCGGCAGCCGCAATGTCGCGGATCGCCTGCTCCGTGGAACCGTTGGCCAGATAGAACAGATCTTTGACCGACGTGACTCCGGCCGGATGACCGACGACGCCCCCCCAGGTATTCGTCTGATAGCCGATTTTCATGTTCCATCCTCCTTTCCCCTTTTGATCTGATAGCGCCTTCATCTTCCTGCAACGCAACAGGCACGGTTGGCTGCTAAGCCAAGTATAAAAGGCATTGCGAACCGGAATAAGCGGAATAAATTAGCCGGAAGCGCTGATATTTTTAGCGTTGATTGTTTTGCGTCCCCTCTCATCACGGAAGCAACGTAAACAGCCTCGCGGTTGCGTTGCTCCCGGAGGCTGCCATTGTACGGCTCAGCGCGATCTGGCTGAACACTAAAGATCCATAACCTCCCCGTCATCAGGTACAATAGCAACTTGCTCCAATCCTCGTTCCTTCAGGAAAGACCGGAGGTGCTGTCGCTTGAATGTGCAATGGCTGATGGCATCCATATGTACGGCAATAAATCTCGTAGTTGGAGACAAGTCTGCAAGACGAAGGATATCTTCTGCAGTCATTGTGATGATAGTCCCTAACAACATCTGTGCACGGGGCGTATTTAATATCGCAATATTCGGTTGATATTTCAGAAAGGTCTCTTTAATAGCGGGTGTGTAGATGCAGTCGCCAACGATATAAATGGAACCAGCCTCTGCTGCGCTTACAATATATCCAGATACCGGGCCTAGCAGCTTGGCTGCGAAACCGGGGGCATGCTGTCCTTTTATACGTTTCATCTCAATGCCACACCATTCATTAGATTGCTGAATAGCATGTACATGCATAAATCCCGCTGTCTGCAGGAAGGCCTGATCCTCGGGCTGACAAAAGACAGGCAATTTTTTATTCAATATAGACAGGGCCTTCTTATCCAAATGGTCAAAATGGCGATGTGTCAGAAGTATTGCGTCCATGTCTTCGAAAAAATCAAGCGGAACAGGTAAAGGCGTTAACGGGTTTCGGCGAAGCGTACGAGTGAACGGAACCGGCGGGAGCTCGCCTGGATCACTTAACATAGGATCGATCAATATCTTTTTGCCGTTCACGATTAATACCGACGTAGCGTTTCGTATGTGTTGAAACGACATACCCATTTCAATCATCCTTTCCAATTTAATACCGACCGGTCTGTTTTAATTTAACATAGCCTAACGTACAGAGCAAGCATAATTTTCCAGCTCGCATTGAATGCAAAAGGAAACTATGCTAATTTAAGACCAATCGGTATTTTTTGAAAGAGGGATCGCTGTGGGAAAAGGACAAGCTACGAAAGAACATATTATTCGCCAATCCGCCGAGCTCTTTAATACAAAAGGGTATGCAGGTACATCTCTGTCGGAGATTATCGAGCGTGCCAATGTACGCAAGGGGGGCATCTATAATCATTTCGAAAGTAAAGATGAAATTGCGCTAAGCGCATTTGATTATATGTTTGCTAGATTAAAAGGTCTCTTGACAGAGGCAATATCTGAGCGGTCCGAGCCAGCAGAAAAAATACTGGCTATTTGTGATGTTTATATCAAGGTGGTTGAACAAAATATATGGGAAGGCGGTTGCCCCATAATGAATACCGCTGTTGAGAATGACGACGGCCACCCTATGTTAAAACAAAGAGCCCAGCATGCAATGAATGAACTCATGACGAGTCTTGGGGAAATCATCAAGGAAGGCATTAGGCGGAAGCAGTTTCGAAGCGAAATCGAAGTGGAGGCCGCAAGCAGTGTAATAATCGCTTTAATAGAAGGCGGGGTTATGTTGAGCAAATTGTATAATGACAACAAATACATTCGGCATTGCACGAACCAAGTAAAGACGTATATTCATGGGGGTATGGCAGTCTAGCAGTCAGCTTTTAATGCATTATCCTGCCCTACTTCAAAGAAAATCAGGGAGCAGAAACAGCCCGCGATCTGCTCCCTGGTTATTACATCATCTCCCGAACAGTGAAACTGATTGACGTTCGCTCGCGGAGACTTATGGTCGCCAGACTTCCCAAAGGTTGCCGTCCGGATCAGCGAACGTGATGTTAGGTCCGCTCGTGACCCGTTCGCTTATAATAGGTACGCCGTTTTTCTTGAAGCGCTCAAGCAGCTCCTCGATCCGCGGCGATATAAAGCATGCGATGGCATGAGGTCTGCCTTGGTCCAAAGACCATGAAAAGCGCAATCGACCGCCCGCTTCATCGGATTGGCGAAGGAACAGCGCAGGGACGACTTGCCTTAAACCGGGCGAAGGCAGGTTGCCGGCCTGATCGGGAACATTTAATACCGCCGTTGTCATTCCGGGCTCAACTTGGTCGTCGTTCGCCGGCAGGTAACCTAAAATTTTTTGATACCATTGAATTGACGCGTAAACGTCATTTACGGGTACGTAAATACAAGTTACGCCCGTAATGTTCTCCAGCTTTTCATCGCGTTCCTGATTGTCCTGCATCGTCATGCCCTCCTCTAGGTTCATTCGCGTTCACCCGTGCGTTGGAATCTGCTGCATTTCTCTTATAATCTCTATGAACTGCCGGATCTCCTCGGACGGATGCAGCGGATATAGCAAACCATACGGAACCGAAAAATCCAAATCGCTTAGAATGGTCGACAAGGATGGATGAATATCTGCCCATGCCTCTAAGGTCAGCATCACCGTATTGCTTTCCTCGCAGCGATTGAACACATCCAAATCATAGAGGCGCGGAATATCTTTTATTCGTATTCGCGGATGATTCCTGACCAAGAAATCACAAATGCCTTGGATCGCATTACTTTCGCCGCCGTTTACCACTGCTAACTTTTCCCCGTACAAATCTTGGACAGCAAGAATCTTTTTAGAGGCCAGTCTATGGTGCCGGGATACGGCAAAGCAAACGCGGCAACTCCCCAACGCAAGCATTTGATAGCAATCATTCAAGCGATCTGTAAGAAACGGCCCCGCTATGATATCGAACGATTGGCCAAGCGTGCGGAGAGTGGTCGGAAGCGTATGTGCGTCATCATCGAAAGGAACGATGTTGATTCCGAATTGCGGAAATTGGTCGCTGACTTCATTCCACCTATCAATCAAAACCTTACAAGGGTTGAGCATGGATGTGCCCACCCGAACCATATGCCGATTCGCCTGTGCGGCTTGATGCATGCGAATGAGCGATTCCCGATAGTACCGCAGCATAAATTCCGCATCCTTAATAAAGGCGGAGCCTGCCTGCGTAAGCCGGACACCGTGGTTGGTACGGTTAAAGAGAGGAACCCCGGCTTGCTTTTCCAGCAAGTTCATCTGCTTCATCACGGCTGTCGTAGAGATGAACAGCTTCTCGGCTGCCTTAGAGAAGCTTCCAGACTCCGCCACTTGAACAAATGTCTTCAGTTGTTCATTCATTTCCGTTCGGCTCTCCTTTTTGCATGAACCAATAGTTAACACCATGCTAACCTTTTTGAAATTCCGTATCAAGCGGCTGCGTCGTAACATTAGAGATGAACGAACGGGCATCAGAAGTTTAACCAATGCCACTCCACAGTAACGGAGGAATACACGATGAAAAACAAAGTCTGGTTCATTACAGGAGCATCTCGCGGATTCGGGCGCATTTGGGCCGAGGCCGCTCTCTTGCGCGGGGATCAGGTTGCCGCGACCGCACGCACGCTGGAGAGCATCACCGATCTGAAGGCGCGTTTTGGTGACGCCGTCCTTCCCCTAACGCTCGATGTAACGGATCGTCGTCAAGCGGAACAGGTCGTTCGACAGGCTCACGCGCATTTCGGCAGGCTGGACGTCATCCTTAACAATGCCGGCTACTCGCTAGTCGGTACGACCGAGGAAGCCGACGAATCCGATGTCCGCGATCTGTTCGACGCCAATTACTTCGGTACGCTGCGGGTCATCCAAGCCGCCCTGCCGCTGCTTCGGCAACAGGGCAGCGGGCATATCGTCGGCGTATCGAGCGCCATGGGCCTTGTGGCCGCACCGCTCATCGGCTTCTATTGCGCCTCCAAATGGGCGGTCGAAGCGCTTCACGATAGCCTCGCGCAAGAGGTAAAAGACTTCGGCATAAAGGTGACGCTGCTCGAGCCCGGCGCCTTTGCAACCGATTTTGGAAGCGCCTTGTCGATGAAGAGATCCCGGGGATTGGAGGCCTATGACGAGCTTAGAGACCGGGTGGTAGGCCGTTTAGCGACCGCAGAACGAGGCGATCCGCAAGCGACGGCCGAAGCGATTCTCCAAATCGTAGATGCCCAAGACCCGCCTCTTCGGTTCGCAGTCGGCGCGGGGGTCTTGCCTTTGATACGCGATGCCTTTGCCGAACGCCTAGCGGCATGGGAGTCATGGGAGTCCGTATCGAACGCGGCGCAAGGCGGCCGATAAACAGCCGTTAATAGAACCGCATAAAGGGTGTAAGTCAAACAGGCTTCATCATAAAAGGAGCAGCTGCCGCGTCGGCAATCTGCTCCTTGATTATGGAACAAATGCGTTTATGCCGATGATCTACACCGCGGTCGTTATGATGGGCTGATCCTTCGTAATCATAATGGTGTGCTCGTGCTGTGCCGTATAGCCGTTGTCCGGCATGCTTAACGTCCATCCTTCCCCTTGCTCGACGACATACCCTGCATCGGTCGATAAGAAGGTCTCGATCGTAATGACCATGCCTTCTTTTAATACGCGTTTGTCGTGCTTGTTATAAACGGGCAGAATTTCTGTGGGCGCCTCGTGCAGGGATTTCCCGATCCCGTGGCTGCACAGATTTTGAATGATTGTGTAGCCGTCCTTTTTAGCCTCGATTTCAATGATCCTTCCGATCCTGTTCAACTTAACGCCATGTTTAAGCGAAGAGATGATCTTCATCATCTTCTTGTGCGTAAAATACTCATATTCGGTCAATGGAAGTACCTACGGCAAATCTTAAAAATCACTATAATTTTTTGCGCTTTGCACAAAAAACGAGCGCCTCCGGTACGATGGGTTACCTATGAAACAAACTGTTTAAGTACTTCCGATTGTTACGAATACTGGCTTATTCGCGGGATCTCAAGACTGCACGGAGTACCGGATTGCATTACGCAAAAGGGCATAGACCCGTTCCGTTAGGATAACCGGCCTCCACCCACCGGATAGGCGTGACGAAGGAATGAAAGGGCATCGACCCGTCGAGAAATGGGAGTGAAAGCCTCCGGAGATACGTGGAGCAGCGTGCAACAGAGCAGTAAAAAAAGGAGCGGAAACCCGCCCCTTCTGTTCCTGCATGCGCTTCGGTTGCCGAATTTGACGGTCATCCCCTCTCCTATCCGGATAGCAATTTATCTATTGGAGAGATCCTGCGAATAAACGAACATTCGTGAGAAAACTACATTTTACCGAGGGAGCTTAACGGACTTCGATTCGAATCATTCACTCATGGCGTATGATCCAACCCATATTTTACCTTCATTCGTTGATATAATCTAAAGCCTTGATTCCGATCGATGATTTCTTTCATCACCTTTCTCCATTCCGTTTCCATCCATTTTGGTTTCTTATCTTTAATTGTTGATTCATCAAATTTTTTACTGATATAAATCAAATCAGCTTTAAGGACTTCAAGTTCTTTTACGATATTTGCTCTTGATTCAACATCAAGCTTATTTTTATTAGTCAGGATATCATCAGATAAATCAGCTCTGACATACCAAAATAGATCCCCAAAAAAGTTATACATCAGATATGATGAAGCTCCATAATGATTAAAGTCACGGTTAAGCAAAATAAATGATTCTTCTGCAGTATTTATTGAAGTCCCCAAATTCCCCAGTGTATATAAAATAGTATCTTTGGTTGCATTCTCATTTAGGCTCTTAATGACATAATCTATATTTTCAATTGATTGCGTATTTCCGCCAGTGAATCCATGATTCAATTTTAAATGATAGCTGTTCTCTAAGGTACTTTTGTACTTGTTGAGTTGCACATGATAAAATAAAATAAGCGAAATAAATACGAGTAAAAATATAATCACTAGTGTTACTGCTGTTCTTTTCGAGACGTTAATTTTTTCCTCCATCGTTATGTTATATCCCCCGATTTGCTATGTTAATCTATACATTTTTATCACGTTAACGGAATGATTAAATTCCCACATGTAATTAGACGAAACTAGCCTAGTATTGTTGCGCTAACCTGCCCGCTAGTTTAATGACTTGCGGCTCCTCTAAATGTTATTTTCACGTTTTAATACTTAATTTAACATCAACAGAGTCACACAGATAAGGCGCAACGTAATCTGGTGAGTTCGAATGCGTACTGAGGTTGAAAACTTTTAGGTAAAAATACTGAGTTTTTATCGGAGGCAAACGGCTCCTGATTTAATTAACATGTGTATAACTCTGTACACAAACAGATTTTTTCTTAATTCATCAAAGAGTCTCTGCTGACGGTTTCGTTTTCCCCTGCTCGATTTCACCTAATCGGCCATGGGATATTCCAATGGTATCTGCAAAGGCAATTTGATTCAGTTGATGTTGTTTGCAAATAGCCTTCACTTTGTCCCCTATGCTCATCACATTAGCCCCTTTAAACAAAAGTAGGCCGTCCCCATGCTGCAGGACGGCCCATGATGTTTATAGAACAAACTTTATTGTCATTTTATCGGTCAGAACAAAACTTTATTGTTCAGAACAACACTATGTTGTAATGAATCACGTTTTAAACCCGTCTCGCCTTCCTTACTCAACCGTCACGCTCTTCGCCAAGTTCCTTGGCTTATCCACGTCGTTGCCGAGGGCCAGCGAAGCATGATAGCTCAGCAGCTGGAGAGGAACGACGGACAGCGCAGGCGTCAGCAGCGGAAGCGTGCGAGGAATCGAGAACACCTCGTCGACCGACTTCATGACTTCTTCCTCGTAGCCTGCGTTGGCTATGCCCAGAACATGCGCGCCGCGAGCTTTGACTTCCTTGATGTTGCTCAGCGTCTTCTCATACAGCTCTTCTTGCGTCACCAGAGCGATGACCGGAATGCCTTCCTCGATCAGAGCCAGCGTGCCGTGCTTCAGCTCGCCCGCCGGGTAAGCCTCGGAGTGGATSCAGCCTCCCGGAAGTAGACTTGATCTCGTCGATGACGGGACCGCCTTCTGCGG
>NZ_CBRA020000053.1:0-3315 GCF_000469945.2 Paenibacillus sp. P22
CGGCAGGCTGTCCGCCGTCCCTTCCCTTGCGTGTCGTTGCTGCCATAGTCCCGATTCCCCAGTCTGCGTATAATTTCAGGCCATCCGGCCTCCCAGCCGGCCTTCCGCATGGCGGCGGCGAGCTTCCGCGTTGATAAACGGAGCTCGGAGGCTTTGATAAACAAGGCTCCAAGCGAAAAAAGGGAGCCGCGGCTCCCTCTTCTCTATTCGTTCTTACTTTACGATATCCTTAAGCAGATTGTCGACCATCTGCGAGCTGGCAACCGGACCATAGTAGAGCCAGCTGGACGATTTCGGATATTCAAATACGTTGCCGTTCTTGACGGCCGGCACGGATTTCCACAGGGCGTCGTTCAACGCGGCGGATCCGGAGTCCTTGTCGCTGTTCACGAGAATGAGGTAATCCGCATCCAGATCGGCCAGCTTCTCCAGCGAGATGGCGTTCCAGTTGCCTGCGCCCGAGGCGGAAATCTCCTTGACGACTTCCGGCGCCTTCAGGCCGAGATCCTTGTAGAGCACCGCTCCGCTCGACAGCTTGTCGCTGACGACGTAGAATTTGCCCTGGACGAGCCAGACGGCGGCAACGGATTTGCCCGGAATCGCAGCTTCAAGCTTCGCCTTGGCGTCTGCAGCCTTCTTCTCGTAGTCGTCCAGCACCTTTTGGGCTTCGTCGCTCTTGTGAAGAACCTCGCCGATCTTCAGCAGCGCCTTGCGCCAGTCGTTGTTCACTTCGTCGCCGAGCACGAAGGTCGGGGCGATCTTGGCGTACTGGTCGTACTTGCCGCCTTCGACGGCGCTGTTGGAGCCGATGATGAGCAGATCGGGATCGAAGCTGGTCACCGCTTCAAGCGGAAGATCGTACGGAATGGTCGGGAGATCCTTCAGCGAATCCTGCAGGTACTCCTGGGTGCCGTTGGCGACAGACCACTGGGCTACCGGCTTCACGCCGAGCGCCACCAGGTAGTCTTCCAGGTAGGAAGCGATGATGCGCTGCGGATCGGCCGGCACTTCGACCTCGTGGCCGAGCCCGTCCGTCATTTTGGTTTGAGCCGGCGAGGCGGCCGGAGCCGTCGAGGCTGGCGGCGTCGAGGCGTCGTTGCCTGCCGCCGTGTTCGAATGATTGCCGCTTCCGCAGGCTGCGAGCAGCATGGACATGAATGCGATGCTGAGCAGCAGCGCCGGAACTTTCAGTTTGCTTTTTACCACGGGATATCCTCCTTGATGATGGAACCGATGCCGCCTCCATTGCCGGCTTGCCCGATTCGTCATTCATGACTTGTCAGTTGCGCCTGCCGATATCCAATCCGGATAGACAGGCTTTTAAACCCTCAGTTAGTAATGATAATCAATATCAATTAATAGATCAACCTATTTGGCTTATTTCCAGAAAATATTGTGTCCAAAAAGAAACAGATCCCGTCCCTCCGCAAAAAATCCGTTCTTCAAGCCGCAATCATCATTCGATGCCTGACGAAATAACGAGGGCGTACAATGGCTGCAGCCCGAATTCAACCCATTCCACCTTAAGGAGGCTTCCATGGACGCCAAACAACGCAGCCGAATTCGACACGAAGAAGGTTCGGCGGCCGCATAAGCCTATCAAGCGGCTGCTCGGCGACCCCCTGGAGCGGAAATCCGATCACGATGCCGTCCATATCCGACCGCTGCTCCAATACATGCGGATGCTGCAGCTCGAGAGGCCGGATATCCGGGATTGATCTGAGATTTTCACGTGTTTATACTCAATAAATAAGATATCGAGCATGCAAGGACGCAAAACATGGACGAGCAGAATAATCGTTTCCTGGTTTCTTTGCTATCCTGTTCTGTTCATGCGTTCCGTTTCGGGCATTGGGGCTCCATGTTCAGATTCAGCAAGCATCGCTTATGCTGCGGGGCTCCATGCTGCGGCTTCCTGCCGCAGGGGAGGGCAGCCTCGGAGCTTTTTTATTCCAAGGGGGATTAGAATGTCCACGCTGAACGGGAACCGCATCGAGCTGAGCTTTTTCGAGGAGAAGGATGCGCCTGCCTTGCTGAAGCTTGAGCAGAGCAACAAGGATTTTTTCCGCTTGTATTCGGGGACGAAGGACGATCAGTTCTACACGCTGGAAGCGCAGGAGGTTAGAATCGCCGGCGCCATGAAGCAGCGCGAGCAGGACCAAGGCTATCATTTGCTGATCCGGCCTCGGGGAGCGTCGGAGGTGATCGGGACGATCGCGCTGTCCGGGGTGGCTCGCGGCAGTCTCCAGAGCGCATGGCTCGGCTATATGCTGGATCGGGAGCATAACGGCAAGGGGCTCATGACCGAAGCGGTGCAGCTTATCGTCCCGTATGCTTTCGGCGAGCTCGATCTTCACCGCCTCGAGGCAGGCGTAATGCCGCATAACGAAGGCTCTATCCGGGTGCTGACCAAGGCAGGCTTCCAGAAGGAAGGACTGGCCCGCAAAAACGTGAGGATCAACGGCCGCTGGGAGGATCATGTGACGCTTGCCATCGTGCGGGAGGAGCCGGAGGAGGGGCAGCAGTCAGCCGAGGATTGAAGTCCTTTCATCCCTGCAAGAAAAAAGCCGTGCCCGTCTCCATCGAGACCAGGCACGGCTTTTGCGTCCTGCAGCCATCCAGCGCCGCCAGCAACGTCTCCCCGAGGCCTCTGGACGTCGTGCGAAGCTGGCTGCGCTCCTCCGGTTGCAGCATCGGCAAGCCGACGACCTCGGCCCAGCCCTCCTCTCCTTGCCGAATAGTTCCATGACGGACGGAGAGAAAGAGCTCTTTTCAAGGCATTCTTGCAGGTATCCGGGGCATGGAGCTTGAATGTAGTAGAGACGCAACGATAAAGGAGGAATCGCCCATGCCGACGATTCAAATCGAGGGAAGAGAAGCTCTTCAGGCGAGCGAAGGCACGAAGCTCGTGCTCGCGCTGGAGGATAACGGGGTTGATATGCTTCACCGCTGTGGCGGCAACTCCCGATGCACCACCTGCGCCGTGGAAGTGCTGTCCGGAGACGCCCCGGAGATGGGAGAGGCGGAAGCAGCGACCCTGAGGAACAAAGGCATCGAGGACCCGGCCGTTCGGCTGTCCTGCCAGATCAGACTTGAGAACGACCTCGAGCTCCGGCTGATCAAGACGGCTTCTTCGACGGGATTGGAGCCCGGGCCGCGTCCCCAGGACTGAACGGGGCCTCCGCATTGTTTTGTTGACCCATGAGTTCAGTCCACAAAAAAGGCCAGGCAGAGTCCCCCGAGGACTCCGCCTGGCCTTTATGCGCTCGCCTGCCATGGGCGGGCTTCTGCTGCAGCTCGTTCCGTCGTCGTGCC
>NZ_CBRA020000054.1:0-17289 GCF_000469945.2 Paenibacillus sp. P22
CCGAGGTCGGGGCGGCCGGCGAGCAGATGCTTGCCGCCGAGAGCCGCGGCGAATACGTCACGGCCCCGAAGAAGCGCGGCACGGAAGCTGCCACGAAAAAGAGAGGCACGGAAGAGGCGCCGAAGAAGAGAGGCCGCAAGCCGAAGGATACGGGCTCGAAATAGGAGCTCAAGGGAACGGAGTATGAGCTGACTTTCCGGCAAACGCGTTATCGTGTCGTTGCTCTCCATGGAATTCGTCCGGCAGCTTGCAACCAGCAGCCTTCGTGCGGCATATCCGCTCGAGGGCTGTTTTTTTGCTCTTCGGGATTAAAGACAATGAAGCCGTGCTCTGGAATGGGAAGAGCTGCCGATTTGAGGCTTTAAGCGTGAATCAGCGTTTTGTTTATCGTATCGGACATAGAATCCGTGATTAAGCATCAATCGGCGTATTGCTAGCGTATTGGAGAGAGAATCCGGAATTGGGCGTGAATCAGCGTTTTGTTCCTCGTATGGGACATAAGATCCGTAATTTGGCGTCAATCGGCGTTTTGTTCGTCTGTCGGACATAGGATCCGTTATTAGGCGTAAATCAGCGTTTTGTTCGTCTATCGGACATAGGATCCGTTATTAGGCGTAAATCAGCGTTTTGTACGTCTTATCGGACATAGGATCCGTTATTTCTTTAAAACGTATTGATATACGGATACGAATTCGAGAATAACGGAACGTATGTCCGATAAATTCGGAAATGACCTGGAATTCTATAAATAACGGAACGTATGTCCGATAAATCCGGAAATGACCTGGAATTCTATAAATAGCGGAACGTATGTCCGATAAATCCGGAAATGACCTGGAATTCTATAAATAACGGAACGTATGTCCGATATGGCTTGGAAAAATATGGTAATGGAGAGGGGTACCTTATAGACAGGGGCTCATCCGGCCAGCTCTTTCGTCGGCAAAATATCCAAGCGCACATCTACCTATACGACAAATCTGCCCCTGCCAAGCTCTGCTCCATCCGGTCATACGCAATAAACCATGCAAAAAAAAAACCGCCCCTCAAAGGGGCGGTTTTGAATTTCATCCTGCTCAGCTCGCCGAGGCGGTCAGAATGCCGGTCAGCTTCTCCTGGAAGGCAGGAACGCCGACGCGGTTGACGAACTGGTGGAAGGACTCGCCGGCTTGGCGGTCGTCCTTGTAATAGCCGATCAGCTGAGCCAGGACGGACGGAACGTCGCCTGCCTTCACACGGCCCTTGAGCGGCTTGTTGAAGGTTGCGCCGGGGCCGAGGATGCCGCCGACGGCGATGTCGAAGGCGTCGACCATGCCGTCCGGGGTTTTCACCAGGGAGCCCTGGAGGCCGATGTCTGCAATATGCTTCTGGCCGCAGCCGTTCGGGCAGCCGATGAAGTGAATGCGGATCTTCTCGTCCAGCTCGACGTTCTCGTCGAGGTATTCGGCGACGACGCGGGCGAATTCCTTGGTCTCGACGATGGCGAGATTGCAGAACTCGTTGCCGGTGCAGCTGACGGTGCGGCTCATGAACGGCTTCGGATTCGGCGTGAGGCGTTCCAGCACCGGCGCGGCCAGGGCCGCTTCCACGTTCTCGTCGGCGACGCCCGTAATGATGATGTTCTGGGACATCGTCGTGCGGATCTTGCCTTCGCCGTACTTGTCGGCGATGTCGCACAGCTGCTCGAGCTCATCGGAATTGGTGCGTCCTACCGGCACATTGAGGCCGATGTAGTTGCGGCCGTCCTTCTGCTTGTGCACGCCGTCGAAGTAGGCCGCCTGCCAGCCGGCCGTCTTGCTCTCGCCGCGCGAAGGCATGTCGCCGATCAGCTTGAGCAGCTCCTCCTGGAATTTCTCCGGGCCCCAATCGGCGACGAGGAACTTCAGGCGGGCATGATGGCGCTTCTCGCGGTAGCCGTGGTCGCGGAACAGGGTGGTGACGCCGACCGCAACCTTGAGAGCTTCCTCTGGACGGACGAACATGTCGAGCTCCTTGGCCAGATAGGGCTTGGCCGAGAGTCCGCCTCCGACCCAGGCGTGGAAGCCGATGACTTCTTCGCCGTCGATGACTTTGACGGCCGGCGTGAAGGCCAGGTCGTTGATTTCCGCATGTGCGTTGTTGTAGATATTCGCGGAGACGGACATTTTGTATTTGCGCGGCAGGTTGGAGAAGTCGCGGTTCATGAGGAAGAAGTCGTTGATTTCCTCGACGAGCGCAGTCGTATCCATCAGTTCATCCTTGTCGATGCCCTGAAGAGGGTTGCCGACGATCGTGCGCGGGCAGTCGCCGCAGGATTCGTAGCTGTACAGGCCGACTTCCTCGAGCCGCTTGAAGATATCCGGCATGTTCTCGATGCGGAGCCAGTGGTACTGAATCGCCTGGCGGGTCGTGACGTCGATCAGGTCCCGGCCGTAGTCGCGGCCGATCGAGGCGAGGGCTCTGGCCTGAGCGGTCGTCATGACGCCGGAATTGATGCGGATCCGCATCATGAAGTAGCCGTCGCGCGGCTTCTGCTCGTAGACGCCTGCCCATTTGAAGCGGTTCATGTCGTCCTCGGGAATAGAGTCATAACCTTCCAGGGCATACTTCTCGATAATCGTGCGGATGACATCCAGTCCGTCCTTCTCGATTTTCCAAAGTTCCATTTTATTCAGCTTGGACGTGTCGGCCGTCCAGGGCATTTCGTAAGCCATGGAAATGAACCTCCTATAGTTGGTTCCGGTATTTTAATATCCGATAAAAAAGGTATGATTACGCTAATCCGATCGTACCATAGCGGGATCGCAGGGGCAATAACCGGGGAAGCCGCGGCCTATAAGGAATGTTGATGCAGGCTATCCGGAATTTTTATAATGGGAAAGAATAACCGGACCGGAGGCGCGGCAAATTAGAAGGTGACAAAATTGTGGCAAACGTGTTACGGAGCGAAAACATCTTGCATCCGGCACGCCTAAAAGATACCATAGCTTATATACGTCCATAAGCCGCCCGAATCCGGTCCAGGCATTTCGGCATCGACGCCGTCGGAAGCGGTCTCACAGCAATCTAACCCGGGAGGTAGCACCCCATGTATCTTGCAGCAGAAGCGGCCAAGGCCGCGACGAGCAACTTCAATACGTTCGACATCTTTATGCTTTTGTTCACGATCGTCATCGCTATCGGGCTTGTACGCCTTGTCGGCCAGCGCAAGAAGAACATCTTCGCCATCGGCTGGGGCGCCGCATGCCTGCTCGTGTTCCTCGTCATCGACTATATCATGATCTTCAAAGTATGGCTGGCGTAAACCGCTGCCCTACATACCGCGCTTCGAACTAAAAAGGCTTCCCGATGCAGCGTCTGCTGCCGGGAAGCCTTTTTAGTTCCTGCGCTTACGCGCGGGTCACACCCACCACATTTCGCCGAGCGGCTCGCGGATGAGCACCTGCTGCAGGTTGGCGACCGCTTTGCTGAAGCCTTCCTCGACGCTCATGAGGCCGTCTTCATGCTCGATGCTGACGACATAGTCGTAGCCGACGAGGCGCAGCGCGCTGATGATGTCGGCCCATACCTTGAGGTCATGGCCGAAGCCGACGGAACGGAACTGCCAAGCGCGGTCGAGCATGAGCGTGTAGGACTGCATGTCCGTTACGCCGTGCTTGTTGACGTTGATCGGATCGATCGTCGTATCCTTGGCATGGAAATGGTGGATCGCGCCTTCGCGGCCGAGGATATGGATCGCCTGGACCGGATCGATGCCCTGCCACCACATATGGCTCGGGTCAAGGTTGGCTCCGATCGCTTTGCCCGTCGCTTCGCGCAAGCGGAGCATCGTGGCCGGCGTATGGACGGAGAAGCCGCCGTGCAGCTCGAGGCCGATCTTCACGCCAGCCGCTTCGGAGATGTTGTTGATGTCGGTCCAGTAAGGAATGACCTTCTGTTCCCACTGCCACTTCAGCACTTCCTGGAAGTCGTTCGGCCATGGCGCTACCGGCCAGTTCGGATACTTGGCGTCCTCATGGTCTCCAGGCAGGCCGGAGAACGTGTTGACGACCGGAACCTCCAGACGGTTGGCCAGCTCGATCGTCTTGCGGATGATTCCGTCATGCTCGGTCGAGATCGCTTTCTGCGGATGCAGCGGATTGCCGTGGCAGCTCAGGGCGCTGATGATGAGGCCGCGGGATTCGACCGCCTGCTTGAACGCGCGGCGCTTGCCGTCGTCGGCAAGCAGCTCGTCCAGGTCAAGATGGGGGCTGCCCGGATAGTTGCCGGTTCCGATTTCAAGAGCGTCGAGCCCTTTGGACGCGATGTAGTCAAGCGATTCCTCGAACGTTTTTTGCGCAAACAGAACAGAGAATACACCAAGCTTCATGGTGAATAACCTCCCGTGGATTAGAATGATCCATAAACGCTTTCATTATAGCATGCCCCCCACCCGCATACAGCCTGCAAAGCGAGATGATGACAAAAACGCATAATAACTGGACAATCCGTTGAAGCGCTTCCGCCTTCATTTCATGACCGGGAATAGCGGCAAGCGGAGGGCAGGACTGCTTTAGTCCATCCTCCCCTTGCTCCTATGGAAATCGGTTTCCTGCGCATCCGAAATCAGACGATTCCGCCTCCAGGCGACGGAGTAGACGGTAAATGAAGCGAGAAGAACCCCCGGAAAAATAACGAGCTGGTAGGAATGGTGAATCAGCATCACGGAAAAGGATATGCAGACCAGGCCGACGGCAATGCCGATCAGCAGCTTCTCGTTCGCGGAGGTGAAGTAGTTCTCCTTCACGGAGAAATCATGGGGAGGCTGCTGGATGAAGGAAAAGCCTTTCCCGGACGCTTTCAGGATGAGGGCGATTACATAGGCCGTCAGGATGGATGCGATTTGAAGCAGGAAGACGTAGCCGGTACTCTGGGCCATCACTTCTTCGGGCACGAGTCCCGAAGCGGTCAGCAGGAAGTAGAGGCCGAATTGAAGCGGCATATACAGCATGTACCCCGTCACGAGTGCGAGAGTCGACCAGAAGAACCGGATTTTCAGCATATAGCGGCATAAAAGCAGGAGAATCACAAATTGGATAGGCGTATCCAGCACGGACAAAGGCAATACCATGCGGTTGACATAAGAGAGCAGGGCGATGAAGACGCTGCTGCCGAGAAGCCGCCATCTATAGGCGTAAATGGGAAGCTTGAAAGGGGTCAGTGCGCAAGCCCAGATGGCCAAGGCATCGAACACGCCCAACAGGATATAAATGAAATCTTCCGTCATCGAGTCGGCTCCGATTCTACACGTATTTAATCTCCAGGGGCAAATGCTGCCCATCTATATAAAACAAAATCAGTATAGCAACTTTAAAGGTTTAATGACATACGGCGTTAACGATAAGCCTGTTCCGTTCATGCCGTTAAGGAAAATGGAATCCAGTTGTGCAAGAACGGCGTTTCCGCTATACTGATTCAAATGCATACCGTCACCATGCCGATGATGAGAATCCAACTCGGAGGCGTTTTCGCCAAGGGAATTCCGTTCCCCTAAGTTTCCCGGACCGCCCGTTACCGCGGAACCAAAGAGGGTCGGATCTTTCAGCCGGCCAAATTGGGTGGCACCGCGAGTCAAGCGCTCCTCGTCCCAACAGGACAGGGCGCTTTTTGTGTTTTTTTCACAGACAAAGGAGCGGTGCGGCATGTTGGAAATGGGATGGATCCGGGAAAATCCGGAAGAAGTGAAGAAAGCGGCGGCGGCGAAAGGCTCGGCGTTCAATGTGGAGGAGCTGCTCGCTGCGGATGCGCTGCGGCGGAAGCTGCAGGGGCAGGCCGATGAGCTGCGGCAGGCGCGGAACCTGGCATCGGCGCAGGTCGCCGCCCATATGCGGGCGAAGCTGCCCGCGGCAGCCGAGAAGTCGAAGCAGCAGGCGCGCGAGGCGAATGAAAGGCTGCTTGAAGTCGAGCCGGCCCTCGCCGATGCCGAGAGTGAATATCGCAGACTGATGCTGGAAGTGCCCAATCCCGTATCGGATGACACTCCTGCGGGCAAGTCGGATCTTGACAACGTGCAGGTGGATGCATGGGGACAGCCGCCGGAATTCGGCTTCGCGCCGCTGAGCCATGTCGAGCTCGGCGAGCTGCACGGGATGGTCGATTTTGCCAGGGGCGTCAAGACGGGCGGCACCCGCAGCTATTATTTGAAGGGAGACGGCGCGCTGCTCCACAGGGCGGTCCAGCAGCTGGC
The DNA here is from genome assembly GCF_000469945.2 of Paenibacillus sp. P22. NCBI lineage: Bacteria > Bacillati > Bacillota > Bacilli > Caryophanales > Paenibacillaceae > Paenibacillus > Paenibacillus sp. P22. The sequence continues at coordinate 6,206 of NZ_CBRA020000054.1, forward strand.
GCTGGACGTCCTGCTGCGCGAGGGCTTCACGCTGCTCGAAGTGCCGGTCATGGTGCGTACGGAAGCGTTCACGAGCACCGGATTTTTCCCGTCGGGCGAGGATCAGACCTATCGCCTGGAAGGGAGGGACGAGCGGCTGGCCGGCACGGCGGAGGTGCCGCTCGTGAACTACTACAGCGGCGAGATCATCGACGTCTCGGAGCCGCTGAGGCTGGCGGCGGTGTCGGCCTGCTTCCGCAGCGAAGCCGGCTCGGCCGGCCGCGACACGCATGGCCTCTACCGGGTGCATCAGTTCGCCAAGGTCGAGCAGGTCGTCATCTGCCGGGCCGACCGGGAGGAGGCGGAACGGCTCCATCGGGAAATTACCGGTCATGCCCGCAAGGTGCTGGAGCTGCTGGAGCTGCCGTACCGCGTCATGGCCGTCTGCGGCGGGGATATGTCGCAGAAGACGCACAAGCAGTTCGACCTGGAAGCCTGGATGCCGAGCCGGGACGCATATGGGGAGACGCATTCGTCGTCGAACCTGCTTGATTTCCAAGCCCGGCGTGCCGGCATCCGCTACCGGGACGACGAGGGCATGCTGAGGCATTGCTTCACGCTCAACAATACGGCGGCAGCTTCGCCGCGAATTCTTATTCCGCTGCTGGAGATCCATCAGAGGGAAGACGGCAGCATTCGGATTCCGGACGCCTTGAGACCTTATATGAACGGCCGGAGCGAAATCCGGACCTGAGACCGTATATAAACGGCGGGACCGAAATCCGGACCTGATGCCGGCTTCCCCGCGAGGTCGAGCAGGCTTCGCCGACGTCATTGAATGGAAACGCCGTCCGTCAAGGCGGTCTTCCTCCCGAGCGGGAGGCGGACCGCCTTCTCCTTTTTCGCAGTGCCGGCTCTGCCGGTCAAGGCAAGAATTCCTCCGCCGCTGGGGCTGCGGCCTGAAGTTGCCAGCCTGCTTTTTCCCCGGAATGCTTGGTGCAACCGGCCTTACTCTGCTACACTAGCAGTATAGCGGCCGTGTCAGACGGCCACACTAGTTGAGAAGATAGATACGGAGGCATATCGAGGCAATGACCTTAACCATACAAAGGCAAGACATCGAGCTGCTGGCCCCGGCCGGCGATTGGGAGTGCATGAGGGCGGCGGTCGCGAACGGAGCGGACGCCGTTTTCTTCGGCGTCGAGAAGTTCAACGCGCGGGCGCGCGCCAACAACTTCCGGATGGACGAGCTGGCGGAGATCATGGCGTTTCTGCACAGCTACGGGGTAAAGGGATTTTTGACGTTCAACATTCTCGTCTTCGAGGATGAGCTGCGAGACGCGAAAACGCTGATCGAAGCTTGCGTGGACGCGGGCGTGGACGCGGTCATCGTGCAGGATCTGGGACTGGTGAAAATGATTCGCGAAATCTCGCCGGATTTCCCGATCCACGGCTCTACCCAGATGACGATCACCTCTCCGGAGGCGGTGGAGTTCACCAAGCCGTTCGACATCGAGCGCGTCGTGCTCGGACGGGAGAACAACCTCAAGCAGATCAAGACGATCGGCGAGAAGGCCAAGCTGCCGATGGAGGTATTCGTTCATGGCGCGCTGTGCGTCAGCTATTCCGGCCAATGCCTCACCTCGGAAATGTGGGGAGGCCGCTCCGCCAACCGCGGTGAATGCGCGCAAGCGTGCCGCCTTCCCTACGATCTGATGGTCGACGGCGAGCAGAAGCCGATGGGCGATATCGCCTATCTGCTGTCCCCCAAGGATTTGGCCGCGATCGACATCGTGCCGGAGCTGATCGAAGCGGGCGTCACTTCCTTTAAAATCGAAGGACGTCTGAAAAGCCCCGAGTACGTGGCCAACGTCGTGTCCAAGTACCGCAGCGCCATCGACGCTTACTTTGACGGCGACCGTTCCGGCCCGTCCAAGGAGGAAGTGCGCGAGCTGCAGCAGAGCTTCTCGCGCGGCTTCACGCACGGCTTCCTCAAGGGAACGAACAACAAGCAGCTGGTCGAGGGCACGTTCCCGAAAAGCCGGGGCGTCTACCTCGGCCGCGTCGAGCGCATCCTGCGCGACGGCGTCGTCTGCCGGCTGGAAGCGCCGCTCAAGCGGGGCGACGGCATCGTGTTCGACGCCGGAGATCCGACTCAGAAGGAAGAGGGCGGACGCGTCTACGATATCCGCCGCCAAGGCGTGAAGATCGAGGGCGAGGCGATGGAAGGCACCGTGCTCGATATCGTGCCGGGCCGCAGCGACGTCAATCTGCAGCGGGTGAAGGTCGGCGACCGCGTCTGGAAAACGAACGATCCGGCTCTGGACCGCCGCCTGCGAGCGACGTACGAAACGGAAAAGCCGTATCGCGTGTTCCCGCTCGCGCTGAGGGTGGAGGGCGCCGAAGGGCAGCCGCTGCGCACCTGGTGGACCGACGTCCAGAAAGGGACGACCGTCGAGGCGGTCAGCGAGATGCCGCTGGAGAAAGCTCTCAAGCGGCCGATGGACCAGGCGCTGCTTGAAGACCAGTTCGGCCGGCTCGGAGGCACGCTGTACCAGCTCGAGGAGCTGGAAGTGAAGCTGGACGGCGAGCTGATCATTCCGGTGCGCGAGCTGAACCGGATGCGGCGCGAAGCGGTGGAGCAGCTCGCGGGCGAGCGGCCGAAGCCGCCCGTTTACGTCAAGCGGGAGGCGGATATCTTTGCGGACGCCCGCACCCAGGAGCAGCGCGACAAGGACGCCGCCGTCGCGGCAGGTCCCGGCGCTGCGCGCCTGACTGCTCTGTGCCGCACGCTGGATCAGGTGAAGGCTGCCTGCGCTACGGACGTGGAGATGATCTACGCCGACTTCGAGTTCATCAAGCAGTTCCCGGCCGCCATCGAAACCGCGCGCGCGGCAGGCAAGCCGATCGCGCTTGCGACGCCGCGCATCCATATGCCCAACGAGAACGGCTACCACGCCAATATTCTGCGCCTGAAGCCGGATGCGGTTCTTGTGCGCAACACCGGCGCGCTGTATTATTACCTGCGGGCCCGCATGGAGCGGCCGGGCGAGCCTTTCCCCAAGCTGATCGGGGACTTCTCGCTCAACATCGCCAACCATAAGGCGGTGGAGCTGTTCCGCGAAGCGGGCTGCGACGTGCTGACGCCATCCTACGACCTCAATATCCAGCAGATGGTCGACCTGCTCGGCAACACCCGCGACACTTCGGCGCTTGAGGTGGTCATCCACCAGCATCTGCCGATGTTCCATACCGAGCACTGCGTGTACTGCACGTTCCTCAGCGAAGGCACCGACTTCACGAACTGCGGCCGTCCTTGCGAGGAGCACAATATTTCCCTGCAGGACCGCATCGGCATGTCCCACCCCGTCCGCGTGGACGAGGGCTGCCGCAACACGGTCTACAATGCGATCGAGCAGTCGGGCGCGGAATACCTGCGCAACTTCCTGGAGCTTGGCGTGCGCTCCTACCGGGTCGAGTTCCTCGAGGAGCCGGCCGAGAAGGTGGGCGAGGTGCTCGCTCTGTACCGCGACGCCATCAACGGCCGCATCAGCGGCACCCAGGTATGGCGCAGCCTGAAGGCGACCAACCAGCTCGGCGTCACTCGCGGCCAGCTGGTGAAGTAAGGGCTCGGCGCTCGGAGCCAGCTGGTGAAGCGCCCAGCGCGCGATGAGTTCGTATTTGACGGCGGTCAGCCAGCATGAAGTTCCATGAAATATCAAGGCTTTTCGCCCCAACGCTTCCCGGTTTCCGAGAGGCGTTGGGGATTCATTTTGCATACAGAGAGGGTTATGACGGATGAATGTCAGCAAGTTTGAAGGGCGCGAGCCTGTTTCCATGATTATTGACGCCGATACGGGGATCGACGATGCGTTGGCGATCCTGTACGCCGTGAAGTCGCCGGCTATCCGGCTGGAGGCTGTATGCACGGTGTTCGGCAATATCGACGTCGATCAGGCGACGGACAATACGCTGCGCCTGATCCAGCTCGCCGGCGCGCGCGACCGCGTGCAGGTCGTCAAGGGAGCCTCGAAGCCGCTGGAGCGCGAGTTCCAGGGCTCGACCTCCCATGTGCATGGAGAGAACGGAATCGGCGGCGCGGTGCTGCCCCCTTCTGACCAGCTGCCGCTCGGCGAAGCCGCTGCGGATTATCTCGTCCGCATCGCGAACGAGCGTCCCGGCGAGGTGACCCTCGTCCTGATGGGGCGGATGACGAACCTGGCGCTTGCGCTGCGCCGCGATCCGTCGATCGCCTCCAAGTTCCGCAGCGTCGTCGTCATGGGCGGCAATGTGCTCGTGCCGGGCAACGTGACGCCGGTCGCCGAGGCCAACTTCTGGGGAGACCCGGAATCGGCGGCGGTGCTCATGGAAGCCGGGCTGCCGCTGACGGTCATCGGGCTCGACGTGACGCTGCAGACGCTGCTTACCCGCGATGCCTTGGACGAGCTGGGCAAAACCTGCCTTCCTGAAAACGCTCCGCTGGTCGATTTCCTGAAGGATTCGTTCGCGATCTACTTCGACTTCTACCAGCAGGTGAACAAGCTGGACAACGCCTGCCCGCTTCATGATCCGCTGGCCGTCATCGCGGCCGTATTCCCCGAAATGGTCACCTGCACGACGCTCCATGCGTCCATCGCCTGCGGCGACCGGCTGACCGACGGCATGGTCGTCACCGACCGCCGCGTCTTCCCGAGCGTGGGGAATCCGGTATCGTTCGCTCTCGAAGTCGATGCGGACGCGGCACTGGAGGAGCTTTACTCGGTGTTTAAATAATCGAGGAAATAACCTAAGTTGTATTGATAATAAGATAAAAAATAATCCCTAAGAACCATTTGTGGAATGGAATAAGGTTTTATTTTCCTTCTCATGGTACTATCTTCCTATATTTAATAGGGAGAAGGGAAGATTTGATCGTGAAGCACAAAAGGTGGATAGCTTCTACTATTCTGGCTGTTGTCATGGCTTGTTCGGCGCCTGCAGGCGTGTGGGCCGGCGGAAGCAGCCGCGTCGTTGATTTTGACGGAACAAATTACTTGCTGGAGGACGGCACGGTCTGGATCCAAGGAAAAAAGGGCTATGAGATCGCCGACGTCAAGCTGAGCAGCATCGAAAACGGGTATGGATTGACTCCCGGCGGCGGCCTCGTCGGCTTGGACGGAGGAAAAGCCGTCTCGCTGGCTCAAGGCGTCAAAGCGTTGGCCGGCAGCTGCCTCCTTAAGCAGGACGGAACGGTGTGGGAGCTAGGCGGCGGCCAAGTCGGAGGGACGGCGCCTCAAGCGTCCTTGGCCGATTGCGGAGGAAACCTTACCGCATCCATGAATCCATCCGGGCAGATCTATGCCGACGGCAAATTCGGCAGCGGCAAGCTGGTCGCTGCCGTCAATGCCGAATCCGTCGTTTCCCTTCGCGCCACATCCGGCAAAGACGGCCAGGATTCCGTCTTTGTTGTCCTCTATCGCACGGGAAAGCTTGAAGCCTACGATTACCTTGGCTTCGACCGTGCCGACTTGACGAAGTACGTGCCGAGACCGATCGTGGAGGATGCCGTCAGCGCCGATTACAGCCGATCCGGAATGCTGGCGGTTGTCCGCAAGGACGGAACCGTCTGGCATAACGACATCAGCAACAAGTTCAAGTTGACGGAAGCTTATCCCGGTTTGACAGGCGCATCCGAAATTGTCTACTTCAGCGATTCGTATCTCGTTCTCCGCATGCAGGACGGCAAGCTTGAGGCGTATGAGACCGGCAGCGGCAAACGGTTCGAGATGGAGCTGCCGGCCGTCGAAGAGCTCAAAATGGAGCTCGAAGCGACCGACCTTGCGGTAGGCGATAAAGTGCATGTCTCCATCGAGGAGAAGTGGGAAGGAATGGCGGCCCGCACCGTTCCGCTGGCTGAAGCCAACGTTACGATCGAGAAGCCGAGTCTGCTGCAAAAGCTTCCGGACGGACAGCTCAAAGCGCTTGCTGTTGGCGAGACGGACGTGACCGTCGTTTCCGGGGGACAAAGCCGAACGGTCCATGTGACCATCAGCTCGAACCAAGCGCTGGAGGGCGGCGCTTATCTGGACGGAACGATGTATTTGCCGCTCAAGGGCACATTCAAGGAACTCGGTTATTCGGTTGCCTGGGATCCGGGCTCCAAAACCTTCACCGTCAAGCAAGGCAGCCGGGTCATCCAGCTGAAGCAGGGCAGCGCTTCCGCGGTTGTAGACGGCAAGCCGCTGGCTATGCCGGGCAAAGTCCAGACGGTCGGCGGAACGGCGGTATTCCCGGCGGCTCTGCTCAAGTCTGCTCTTGGCGCTTCCTTGGACTGGAACTCCTCCTATCAATACATGACCGTGACGATGGGCAAAGCCGTAACGCAGATTACGACTCCGCGGACGGACCAAATCATCCGGCAGGAAAAGCTTGGAGGCTTGACTCGTCTGATCGGCAAGAGCTACTGGATCAACCATTTCGACAGCGATTACCGATTCCAGAAAGTTACGATTGAAGACATCTATCCGGAGCAGGGCGGTTCCTTCACGCTGTACTTCAGGCTGGCTTCGGGCAAGCTGGTATCGCATACGGCCTACGATGCCTCGATGGTAAGCGAGCTTCTCGGCAACAGCGAGAACTTCCTGACCGCGGATCCATACAAGACCTACAAGTGGTCCCAATCGACATGGTCCTTGGTCAAGCAGGAAAAGGTGGCTGTCGGAATGAACAAGGAGCAGGTGCTTCTCAGCTGGGGCCGGCCAAGCTCCAAAAGCGTTCTCAGCAGCAGGGGCATTACGGTTGAAACCTGGAGTTACGGCTACAGCAATTATGTGACCTTTACGAATGGAAAGGTCGGCGCCGTTTACGGCTCCTAACCGTCTGGTCCAGCGTTCCGCTCCCGGCATGAAGCGGGGCCGGAGCTGCCGGATTTGCTTGAAGCGGGATCGGCGCTGATGGTATCGCTAATAAAAAGAAAGCAAAAGGCTGCGTGCACGCCCCGAAAGGGACGGCATGCAGCCTTTTTTGGTTCAGGACTCTCAGATCTTGGGCTTCTTATCGTAGCCGGGCAGATCGAAGTCCGTATTGTTCAGCTCGCGGAACAGGTTCGTGCCTTCAATGAAAGCCCGCGTCTCGGCCGTCCCCAGCTCGTGAATCGTCATGTACAAATCGTTCACATGGCTTTGATAGCGCTTCTGGGTCGGGCTCCTGTCGTTGGACTTGTACGGAATGGCCGCCACGAGGGAGCTGACATCGTCGGTCGACTCCATTTCGTCCAGCAGGATCTTGAGCTGCTCCAGCTCCTCCTGGGTCGCGCTGATCTCAAGCTGATCCGTGCCGGAGCGCTCATGCTCGATCGTCTTTGAAGTGATGGAAATGAAGTAAGGCAGGCGAGGGTCGCTGGCGGACGAACGGTCCAAACCGCTCGACACGCGTCGTCTGTCGCCTTCCTCGTCATCCTGCGGCTCGTCCTGCTGGACCGGCCCGTCCGTTCCTTTGACCGCAGGAGGATGGACCGCGCTGTCTGCCTCCACGATTCCTTGAGGCTCGTGGCCGCTTGGATGCCCGCCGTTCGGATGCGCCTCCGTCCGCTCGAGCTCTTGTCTCGCGCGCTGCTCGTCCTTGATCGCTCCGGTTTCCGTTTCCATATGGTCAACGTCTGCTTTGCTCATGATCGTTTCCTCCTTCGGAAGTGGAATTGCCTTGTCCTCTTTGTAGGTTCCATTACCAACATGCTTCCCGCCTTGAAACAAGAGAGGCCGCCCCATGCGGTTGCGAAGCTGCCCGGGAAGGAGATCCTCTGAGCGATCGAGGAGCAAAGCGGGGTGCGGCAGCGGAAACAGGGCCGCTTCTTTTGAAACAGCGCTCCAAGCCCGGCTTGAGGGAGCCCGCGCCGGCAGGTTTTTCGGGCGGATCCAACGAAGCGGGGAGGCCGCGCTGCGCCGGCATCCAGCCCGAATTGACAACGAAGCCGGCCCTTCACTAGACTGGAACAACAGGCTTGGAAGCGACAAGACGAATGGGAGACGGAAATCATGGCGGAAGCATTTGACCAATGGAGGCATGTATTCAAGCTGGATCCCGACAAGAAGCTCGCCGGCAAGGAGATGGACCGGGTCCTGTCCTCCGGCACGGATGCGATACTGGTCGGCGGCTCCAGCGGCCTCACCTACGAGAACACGGAGTCTCTCCTGCATTCCATGGAGGGCTCGGGAATTCCCGCCGTTCTTGAAGTGTCGAGCCTCGAGCTCGCGGTGCCCGGCTTCGACTTCTACTTGATTCCGATCGCTCTGAATACCCCTGACGGGGATTGGATTACCGGACGCCAGGCCAAGGCTCTGGAGGAGTGGGGGCCGCTCATTCCTTGGGAGAGGACGCTTGGCGAAGGGTATATCATTCTGAACGAGGCTGCCGAGGCGGCCCGTGTGACGGGGGCAAGGACGGATCTGGACGAGAACGGAGCCGTCGCCTACGCCCAGCTGGCCGACAGGCTGATGCGGCTGCCGATCGTCTATTTGGAATACAGCGGCCGATTCGGCGACATGGAGCTGGTGCGCAGGGTGAGGCGGTCGCTGCGGCAAGCCAGGCTGTTTTATGGCGGGGGCATCGACGGTCCGGAGCGAGCGGCTCTGGCGGCGCGGACGGCTCCGACTGTCGTAGTCGGCAATGCGCTGTACGATCATTTCGACAACGGGCTCGCTACGGTGCGGGCGGTCAAGGAGACTAAACTGGCGCCGTAGGAAAATTTCTCCTCTATAGCGTATGGCGTGAACGCAGCGGCGACGAAGCCGTTCCCTTTCGGCTGCCGATGCTGCTGTTCAGCATTTCCGCCTGCAGCCACCGCTGCAGCTGCACCGCCTTATGCCTGCAGCCACCGCCGTAGCTGCACCGCCTTATGCTGCAGCGGCGGATGTACGTGACTGCGACTCGCGGGGGAGACGGCGATAGCCGCATACAGGCGCCTCTGCAAGCTTGCGCCGGCAAGCAGGCGGAGATGAGGAAAATTACCTTCTGTCCGGCCCGGTTCCTTCATTGACACTTCCGGCCCGGTTGCCCTAGACTGGAGACAGGCGAACAAAGGCGAACAGCAGGCGGATCCGCGAAGGCGCGGTATTCGTTCGGAGGCTGGCGCCGAGCAAAGGAGAACGAATGCATATATGATGAACGACATCGGAATCGAAGCCGCGGTCGGGAAGCTGAATCCTCCCCAGCGCGAGGCCGTTCAGGCGACCGACGGGCCGCTGCTGATCATGGCCGGCGCCGGCTCGGGCAAGACGAGGGTGCTCACGCATCGGATCGCTTGGCTGATCGAGAAGCGGCGCGTGGCTCCTTGGAGCATTCTGGCCATCACCTTCACAAACAAGGCTGCCCGCGAGATGAGGGACCGCGTGTCCAAGCTCGTCGGAGCCGGCGGCAGCGATATATGGGTATCGACCTTCCACTCCATGTGCGTGCGCATCCTGCGCAAGGACATCGATCGGATCGGCTTCACGTCGAACTTCTCGATCCTGGACTCCGGCGACCAGCTGTCGGTCATCCGCGGCTGCATGAAGGATCTCAACATCGACACCAAGAAGTTCGAGCCGAAGGCGGTGCAGGCCGTCATCAGCAGCGCGAAGAACGAGCTGATCGATCCGGTCCGTTTCGAGACGAAGGCCGGCAGCGACTACTTCCAGAAGGTCGCCTCGGATGTGTACAAGATGTACCAGAAGCGGCTGCGCAGCAACAACTCGCTCGACTTCGACGATCTCATCATGTCGACGATCCAGCTGTTCACGGATGTGCCGGAGGTGCTGGATTTCTACCAGAACAAGTTCCGCTACATCCATGTCGACGAGTATCAGGATACGAACCGCGCCCAGTATATGCTCTGCCGCATGCTGGCGGACAAGCACCACAACATCTGCGTCGTCGGCGACAGCGACCAGTCGATCTACCGGTGGCGGGGAGCGGACATCACGAACATCTTGAACTTCGAGGAAGACTACCCGGAGGCGCGGACGATCCTGCTGGAGCAGAACTACCGTTCGAGCTCCAATATCCTGAACGCGGCCAATGCGGTCATCGGCCAGAACACCGGCCGCAAGGACAAGCGCTTGTGGACCGAGCGGGGCGCCGGCGAAGCCATCAAGATGTACCAGGCCGATTCGGAGCATGACGAAGGCTACTATATTACGGGCGAGATCCGCACGGGGCGCAATGGCGGCCGCAATTATGCGGACCATGCCATCCTGTACCGGACGAATGCCCAGTCCCGGGTCATCGAGGAAATTCTGATCAAGTCGGATATTCCGTACCAGATCGTCGGGGGCATCAAGTTCTACGACCGCAAGGAGATCAAGGACGTGCTCGGGTATCTGCGCCTTGTGTCCAATCCGGACGACGACATCAGCCTGACCCGCATCATCAACGTTCCGAAGCGGGGCATCGGCGACACGACGATCGCCAAGCTGGCCGAGGAGGCGGCGCGCCGCGGCTCCTCGATCTTCCAGGTGCTCGGCGACCTGTCCGGCGTCGAGGTCAACGGACGCACGCGCACGCTGCTGCAGGACTTCCGCACGATGATCGACAATCTGACCGGCATGCGCGACTACCTGTCCGTGACCGAGCTGACCGAGAAGGTGCTGGAGCTGTCGGAATACCGGCTGGAGCTGCAGCGCGAGAACACGCTGGAGTCCAAAGCCCGCGTCGAGAACATCGAGGAGTTCCTGTCCGTGACGATGGAATTCGAGAAGCGCAACGACGACAAGTCGCTCGTCTCGTTCCTGACCGATCTCGCGCTCATCGCCGACATCGATTCCATGGACAAGGACGAGACGCCGGACGACGCGGTCATCCTGATGACGATGCACAGCGCCAAAGGCCTTGAGTTCCCGGTTGTGTTCATCATCGGCTGCGAGGAAGGCGTCTTCCCGCACAGCCGGGCCTTCACCGACAACGAGGAGCTCGAGGAGGAGCGGCGCCTCGCCTATGTCGGCATCACGCGCGCCGAGCAGCAGCTGTACATGACCTGCGCCCGGATGCGCACCCTGTTCGGGCGCACGAGCAGCAATCCTCCTTCACGCTTCCTCAAGGAAATCCCGGATGGCGTGAAGGAGCTGGCTTCGCCGGGCGGCCGCACGATCGGC
>NZ_CBRA020000055.1:0-16383 GCF_000469945.2 Paenibacillus sp. P22
TCCATTTCCGCTTTACGGTYTTGTGAAATAAATGATGAACTTGGCGTACTGGTAATACGCCATGCTGTAGAATCCCGGGAAATCGAGCGCGATGTTGCGGTTCTTGCGCTCGATCTTCTTTTCCAGCTCGGAGGCCGGGTACAGCCAGCCGAGGAAAATCAGCACGGCCGCCACGCACCCGATCAGCCGGTTGGCGCTCAGCGCCAGCAGCGTAATCAGCACCGCTCCACCCGAATACAGCAGCTGCTCCACCCGGATCTCCGCCGGCTTCTTCGCCAGATCGAGCCGATCGATCAGCTTCTGCAGCCGCAGCCGCTCCGGCGAGCCCATCAGACGGTCTGCATATCTGGCGGCCGTTCCGCTCTTGAACAGCTGGAACCGGGCGCGCCTCGCCTCGCTCCGCCGTTCCTTGAGCAGCCGGCGGGCGCGCTGCTTCTGCCGCCGGTTGACCGGCCGGAACATCGGATACAAGAACGCTTTGACAATGTACAGCACCGAGATCAGCGCGCTTATTTTGGCGATTGCGATCATTTGGCCCCACCGCCTCCCGGCCCGAGATTGCCCTGCAGCGCCTGGCAGCGGGCGAAGCTGATGCAGATGACGCTGACGAGCAGGGAGTTGATCACTTTGCCTGCTGACGTATGGAGCATGAATTCCCGGAAGTCGGGCACAGACAGAGCGTAAAAGAAGAACAGGACGATGATCAGCGTCTTGAGCAGGAAATCGCGGTTCATCTTGCGGAAGATTCGATCCTTGCGGACGTTGATCTCGCGAAGCACGGCGTTTTCGTCGACGATGTCGAGGAAGATATCCGCCATCCCCTTGCGCTCGTTGTACTCGAATGTGATGGCCTTCTTCGTGAAGTTGTCGAACTTGGGGCCAAGCTGCCGGTTCAGCAGCAGGATGGCCTGCTTGAACGAATAGCCGTTGTTCTCGCAGTTGTCGATGAACTGCTGGAAGTAAGGCCGGAGAGCAGGGCGTATGTATTCTTCCGTCGCCATCACCTTCTTGATCGCGACCAGCACCCCGTCGCGCGCCAGCGGACAGATGATGTCCTCGGCGTCCATGATCGCCTCCAGCCGCTCCGCCTTGATCGACTTGGACTGCATGACGAAGTAGGTCAGCAGCCCGATGAAGATCGAGATCGTGACGACGACCGACAGCGTCACATTCTGCATGAAGAACACGATCAGGAGCGCCGTCAGGGCGAACAGGATGCAGAGGAGGGAGGTGAAGCTCTCCAGCGTCAGCGGCAGCCGGAAGTCGAGGATCAGCTCCTCTGCCAGCCGGTTGTATTTGGTGAACACGTTCTCCTTGCGCCGCACGATCCGCTCCCGCTTGATCCGCTCCACATAACGCCTGGTGTTGTAGCGGCCGAGATGCTCCGCCAGCGTGTCGACCAGATTCAGGACGAACCGGCCGGCACCCTGGAAGAAGCGGACCTCGAACACCGCATTGAAGAGCACGAAGGCGCCGATGCCGAGAAACAGGCTAACGAGAAGCGTCGTATTCATCCGGCACATACCTCTCTGTCTCGTTGTCGTCCGGCATCCGGGTCAGGAAGTCGAAGCGGCTGCGCTTGATGCCCGCCTTGAGCATGGACTGCTGCACCTTCTCCGACAGCATGCCGACGCGCTTATGCTTGCCGACGATCTTGAGCACCCGGTGCGTGCCCTTCTCCTCCAGCACATCCTCCGAGATGAACTTGTAGATCGGGTTCACGATCGGCTCCAGCCCCTCGGAGCCGAGAATCTCGGATATGGAGGTCACCTTGCGCGTGCCGTCGGCCAGCTTCTCTTGGAAGATGACAAACTTGACCGCCGTGCATATATTCCTCAGCGCCAGCTCCGCCGGCTCGTTGGAGGCCATGAGGTAAGCGGTCAGGAACCGGTAGATCGCTTCCCTGTCGCCCTCGGCATGCAGCGTGGTGAAGAAGTAGTGTCCCGTCTGCGCGGCACGCAGCGCAGTCGCGAACTCGCCCGGCGTCCGCAGCTCGCCCGGACCGATCCAGTGCGGCGACTGCCGCATCGCGTTGATGAGCAGATTCTCCATCGTCGCCGGGCTGGAGTCATCCTCGTCCGGCACCGATTCGTACTGGAGCACGTCGTTGATGACACGTCCGTGATCGGTGCCGCCTTCTCTGCGCAGCAGCCTCATCTCCGAAGGATTCTCGATCGTAATGATGCGCGACAGCGGATTGATCTCCTTGATCAGCACCTCGTTCAGAGTCGTCTTGCCGCTGCCTGTCGGCCCGACCGTGATCCAGGAGAGATCCGCCTTGGGGATGAGCGACAGCAGCTTGAACATGTTGGCCGAGAACGATTCGTTCTGGATCATCATCTCCGGCGTGACCGACTTCTTGCTGAACTTCCGGATGACAAAGGCCGGCATGTCGTAAGGCGAGATTTCCGCATGGGTCGCGTTGACCCGGTAACCCTCGATCGTGCGGGCGTTGACCATCGGAATCTTCGGAGTCAGCCTCACCTTGGAGACGCCGATCAGCTTGGATATGATCCGCTCCATATGCTCCCGGTCGCTGAAATGCTGATCCCAGGCGAGCGACTTGCCTCCGCTCTCGACGAAGATCTGCTCCGGGCCGTTCGCCCGGATCTCGTCGATCGCCGGATCCTCCATCGCCTTGGTGATCGGCCCATAGTGGGTGATCTCGTCGACAAGCGCCTGCTTGAGCGAAAGCAGATCGTAGTGGCCCTCGACCGTTGGACGCTGGGAATCGACGAACTCGTTGATGTAGGACTTCGTCATCTCCCGCTTGCGCCCGGGATCGCTCTCGCGGCGGAAAGCATGCGTCGCGATCTTGGTGATGTACTTCTGGCACAGCTCGAGCACCTCGTCGAAGGTGATCGTCGTATACTTGCTTTTCAGGTCCTCCATATCCTCGGCGCTCTGCGCCTGATGGGACACTCTCTGCTGCAGCTCGCTGACCTTGGCGCGCGTAAGCATGACTTTCCTCCCCCTCTATTGGCTTCCGAGCAGATCGGCCAGCTTGCGCATCTCGCGCAGGAAATATTTGTTCATCAGTGTCGTATCCTTCACGTACAGCTTGCCCTCCAGCACCCCGCCGGCAGCGCCTTTGACGAGCGGCAGCGCCGCTGCGATCTTGAGCCCGAAGTCGCCGAGCACTTTGTGATCGAACGGCAGGTTCTGCAGGTTCATGAGGATCACGCTTGTGAACTTGGCCGTGCTGATGCCGATCGAGGAGACATAGTCGAGCATCTTCATGATGTTGCCCGCGACGTCGACCCGCTCCGAGCCGGTGAAGAAGCCGACATGGCAATACTTCATCGCGCCCACGCTGAGCTCCAGAGCCGGGATGTTCGGGATATCCAGCAGGATGATGTCGAACATCCCCTTAAGCGTCTCGATGACCCGCTCCAGATGCTCGAACTCGAAGTCGAAATATTCTTCGATCAGGTCGTAAGGGCTGGGCGACAGCAGGTACAGCCGCTCGTGCCTGGTCTGGATCAGCTCGTCGCGAAAGTCGGCCTTGTCGCTCTTGAGCACCCGGATCAGCCCGCCGCCCCGCTTGTTCGGCTTGACATCGAAGTATTGATAGAGATTCGGATAGAACACCTTGAGGTCGACCACGCAGGTATTGAGCCCCTTCTGCGACAGCAGATAAGCCAGATTGCTGATGAGCAGCGCGTTGTCCGTAAAATCGCTCGCCGGCATGAAGCCGACGACGCTGTAGATCAGCCGGCTGTCCTGCAGCTCCGCTCCGACGAGATCGGTCGGGCTGAGCTTTTGAAAGATGCCTCCTAATTTCCGTTCTGCTTGTCGATCCACGACTCCACCTCGTTCTGCAGCGTCGGCAGCTGGTCTACGATCGCCTGGCTGTCGCTGCGGCTGAGGATCGTGATCAGCAGGGACTTGTTCTCCATGCTCTTGAACTTCGCATAGTAGTTGATCTGGTCGCTGGAGCCTTCCAGGAGCAAGGCTCTCGGCTGGATGTTCTTGAGGAAATCCTCGCTTTTCATGACGGTCTGGCGCTTGTCCTCGCTCAGCTTCAGCACTTCCTTGTACACTTCGTAAATGGAGTGGCTGTTGCCGTTCAGCATATCCTTGACGACAATGCTGTCGAACAGCACCTCGGTCTTGGTCGTCTTGCCCTGGGACACGCTGTAGATGTCGTTGGGATTGCTGGCCGCAGGCTTGTCGACCTCATAGGATACCCGGATCCGGACGCGGTCGCCCGGCATCAGGATGTCGCCGCCGGCTTCGAGAAAGTTGTAGGGGAGCGTCAGCACCTCCTGCTTGTCGTCCAGCTTGTACAGCCATTCGTTTTTCTTCGGCACCTCGGCGGCCAGCTGATCCTTGTAGAGAACGCCGTTGCCGCGCAGGTAATACTTGCTGAATTTGCCGACAGCCTCGTCCATATGCTCAGCCAGCACCATATCGTCGGTATACTCCTTGCGGATGATCGCATATTTCTGCAGCTGCTTTTCCGTCAGGACGGTATGGGCCGGAATGCCTCCGCTATCGCTGACCCGCAGCACGTCGACCGTATCCTTGGCAGCCTTGTTGGCATTGGTGATGACGACGAACGAACCGGCGATGACAGCGAGGCTGAACAGCAGCGCCATGATTTTCTTGAACGTATTGCGGTTGGGCGAAACGCTCTTGATCGTGCTCAAATCCATCTTACTTGGCTCCCTCCATCAGTCGCAGCAGCAGGTCTCCGAACGCTCTCTCGTATTCCTTGCCGGAATGGACCGCCGTTATATCGGTTTCAATCTGGGTGTCGAACTCATGGCTGAAAGGAATGCAGCCGGCCGTCTTCATCTCATAGCCGAAGCTTTCGCTGAGCCCGGAGGAGAGAAGCTCGGCCGTCTTGTCCGGCGTGAACGGCTCCCCCTGCAGCCTGGAGCGGTCGTTGTATTTCGTGACGATGACCTTTGACTTGGCGTTCATATACAGCGCGTCATCCCGGCTCAGCGCGACCTCCGCATTGCGCGCCGTGCTGAGCACGGCGTGGATATTGTTGGGCACGCACAGCCCGAAGGCATCGACGTGAATCATCGCATCCCGGAACGCGGGCAGCAGATCCATCGGCAGATCCAGCACGATGAGATTGAACCGGTTCCGCAGCATCGACAGCAATCCGACCAGCTTGGAGCTGGTGCAGAACTGCTCGATCAGCTTGCGGTCCTGGAACGAATAACCGAGCGCCGCCAGCCAGAGGTTGTCCTTGACCGGAAAGGCGGTCGTCATGTAATCCTGAGGCCTCGCGAGAGTTCGGATCAAAGATGCATTAAGTTCCTCGTCCCTCTTGGTCTCGTCGTGGAAGCGGCTGAAATACATGTTTGAGCTGCGGTACTCCAGATCGAGGTCGATCAGGAAGGCGCTTAGTCCCCGCTTCTCCGCCTCGGAGACGAGATTGACAGCAGTACTCGTCACTCCGCTGCCGCGGTGTCCGGTCACAGCGACAGCCCGGCTGATGCCTCTCCCGATGCCGTCGAATGCTCTGGCGAGAGGATCCGTCGCTTCAAGCGGCGCCTCTTCCCTTGGTTTGGGCCGGAACCGGTCCAGGAATGATTTTTTGCGGTCGGGCTCCGACTCGGCTTCCCGGCGCCGCTGAGCGGCAGGCTCCCGATCGGATCGGGCGGCTTCTTTGTTGTTCCTGATGTCCGAGAGCGCCTCGAAAGCCTGCCGGTACATATAAGCCGGGATGCGGGGATATGGGCATGAGAGCGTGACGATCTGCCCTGAATACGCGCGGAGAAGATGTTCCATCCCCTTCAGCCGCCTCTCATGACGGAGCAAAAGCACCAATCGGAACCCCGATGGCCGGTTGCTGGACATCCAGGCGGCGATTCTTTCCAGATGATGGCGGTCTGTGCCGGAATCTCCGGTCAAGGCGTCGTCTGTCACCAACAGGCCGTCGACGTCAGGTCTCGCTTCTTCGAGGCCATTCAGGACGCTGCCCAGCAAGAGCTCTTCGACGTTGAGAATATCTTTGGGTTTCGGCGCGTAGGCCGCGGCAAACCGGTGCGAGAGACCGGATACGAGCAATACTTTCAATCGAATCACCTGGCGTCATAGAATTCTATCTTTATGCAAATCTCTATCATTGACCTTGACCAGCCAATATGAGAGAATAGCGCCGTTCTTTTCCAACGCAAGCTTCAATATTTCTAGACCTGAAGGTGGCAAAGGCATGCCTTATGTATTCATGGATGGATTCATCCTATTGCTGCTTCTTCTATGTTCCGTAGCGGATATCAGATGGAGGCGGATTCCAAACAAATGGCTTCTCTTGCTGCTTCTGGCAGGCATAGGCCGCCAGTTCCTGTCCGGAACGCCTCTGGAATCCTTGCCTGGCATCCTGCTGCCTTCCTTGCCGCTGCTGCTGCTGCGCTCCTGGCTGGGGCGCGTCGGCGCAGGCGACATCAAGCTGCTGGCCGCGACGGGCGCAGCTGCAGGATGGCTGCTGAATCTGTATGTATTCCTGGCCGCCTGTCTTTTGGCGCTTGCCTGCGCGGCTCTGGTCCGAGTCGGAATAAAACGCCGGATCGTTTCGGTCCCATTCGCGCCCTTCGTTCTCGCCGCATTTCTTTCGTTATATGCAATCAGCTATGTTTGGAAAGAAATCCTTTAAAGCAGAAAAACAAATATGTGATTATTTACCTATAACCGCTCTAGAACTAGTTAAAACGACTTAAACCGTTATTTTTTTCCTGGATTGAAATCTCTACTTACCTAATTAAAGTCTCTATAAAATGTGTATTATTGCTATCATATACATTTATTTGAATTTCAATAATTACTTTCGATACTGATCATCTGGCTTTCGACGATTTTTTATCCAATTCCTTCTTATTTAATGCTATTCGTCATGAAAATGAAGATAAAGAGCTAGTTTGGAAAAGAAATAAGTGCTCATGGTCCTAATCCTTTTTAGGTTCCTGGCAGGTAGACAAATAAAAAAGCGGTCCTGCATATGCAGGATCGCTTAAATTGCCATTCAGCTAAATTGCCATTCAGCTGAAAAGGGAAAGGGAAGAAATCCATCGATTCAGCTTGACGGTTTCACTTGTTGCCGCTGCACAAGGTTGCGGCCCGCATCATTCGCCAGGGTTCCGCCACGCCAGAACAGCCATGTCGGCCGGCTCTTTGACCCCGTTCTGCCAGACGCTCTCCCGCCGAACGGTCTCGTTCATCCTGAAGCCGCAATCCGACAACAGGCCGATGGCCCCTTCCTTTGCCAGAGGCAGCTCCGCTCGAATTTCCTCCACGTGGACATGATGGAACAAATACGCTCCCAACGCCCGAACAGCGCCGCCCGTCAGAGCCATCCATGCCGCCGCCGCTTCCCGCTCCTCCGGCCGATCCGGCAAGACGGCGGCAAGCAGCGCGGTCCGCGTTTTTTTATCGAAATGCACCGTATCCATCCGGCAAGAGCTTCCGGTTCATCCGGAGCGACGATTCCCCACGATACGCTTTTCCGCTTGTAGTAGTCCCGTTCCAAATGCCCGACGATGTTGCGTACCGCGTTCAGGCTTTGCCTGCGGTCCCGGTTGATGAGGGCATGAAGCGCTTCCGCATGGAAGAGCTCGATCTTGGCCAGCTCCACTGAGCTTCCGCCGAGCCAAGGAAAATCACCGAATGTCGATTCGCCCGTCCGCTCCGCCGAACCGGTCGTCGTACTTCTCGTACATGATTCCACTCCAGTTCAAATACCGCGTAGGTACAGGCCGGAACGGACACAGCCGTCAACCCCTGCGGAACCGCTCCGGCATCCGCGGTCTCAAATCCCGCGATATACCCGAACACCCCGGATTCGCGCGGGCCGCCGGATCCGATCAGCTCGTTCGGATTCACCCTGCCCGCAATCTCGTGGGCACGCCGCAAAAAGCGCTCCCAAAGCTGTGGAATTCCATTCTCTTCCGTCAGCTGCCGGGCATCCCAATCCAGCCCCACGACCGTAAAGGCATCCTTGACGACGATTCTCGGCCCGTCCCGGAGTTTACGGCTCTGCTGCAGTCTTTCACTCATCGCCTCGACTTTGCCCAGCAGCTTGCCGAGCTCTTCCATTTGCCCTCGGATAGCTGCTTCACGCTCCTTCAGCAGCGGCTCCAAGGACTCATCTTCATGCAGGTCTCCGCTGTCTTTGAGAGCTTGAATCGTGTCCAGGCCGACCCCAAGCGAGCGCAGCCACATGATCCGCCGCAGCATGCCGAGCTGCTCGAACCCGTAATAGCGGTAGCGGTTGTCCTCTCCGACGGCAAGCGGACTGAACAAGCCGATGGAATCGTAATGGCGAAGCGTCTTTGCCGACACGTCGAAGATGCCGGCCATCTGCCTGATCGTAAGCATGGCTTTGACCTCCATTCAATAGGGAGCCTCGACATCCATTCTAAAACATTGCCGCCGGGGGAAGGTCAATCCCTTCTCCGCTTTCCGCCATTTCTCCGCTTTTCTTGTCCCCCCCGCAGCCTGGCTACCGCAGCAGCATGCCGGCCGAATGGCCGGCTGCGGCGAGCAGCAAGCCGAGCGCGACGCTGACGGCCAAATACCCGAACAGCGGCATCCACTGCTTCATCCGCCCATAACCGGCCAGCTCATACTGGAACGTAGAGAAGGTCGTATAGGCTCCCAGGAAGCCGGTGCCCAGCAGCAGGATCAGACGCGAGTCCGAGGTAGCGCCGTACAGCAGGCCGATCAGAAACGAGCCGGACAGATTGACCAGCAGCGTTCCGTAAGGAAAGCCGGACGAGCTCCTCTTGCGGACAAGCTCGATCAGTACGAACCGCAGAATCGCTCCCGCGAAACCTCCGATTCCGATATACATCCACGTCATTGGCCTCGCTCCTCTCCCGCTTGATTTCTTTCGAACGTTCCCAGCTTCACCCCGGCCATCGTCACCAGGAAGCCTCCCAGCAGACTCCCACCCGCATACAAGGCGGCGGTCCACAAATGTCCTGTTCCCATCAGCTCCGTCATTTCCCGGGAAAAGGCGGAGAACGTCGTGAAGGAGCCGATAAACCCGGTTCCGAACGAAGAACGGAAATGCGGATGGACGATGAACCGGGTCGTCGTCGCCGTATAAAAGAAGGCGAGCACGAAACATCCCGCGAAATTCACGGCCAACGTGCCGAATGGGAAGAGGGAGCTGCCCCCCGTTCCGACCCATTGGCCCAGGCTATAACGCAGCAGCGCTCCAAGCGTGCCTCCTATGCCCATCAGCATATAAATCATCTCGATCTTCTCCTTCTTTCGTCGACCAGATGTTGAACGAGTGCAATAAAATAGACCCCTACCAGCAAGCAGCGCTGGTAGGAGTCATCAGCCCTTGGGCGTTTAAAGGCGAACTCCATCGCCTATGCGGTTGAAATTATCTTATACGCGGCATGCAGCCGGCGTCAACTGATTTTCCGTTTTCCCCCAGTAAGAAGGAAAAAGATGCGAACCTATCGTTCCGCATCTTTCTTTGCGTGGATAACCTTAAATTAGGACCAGAAAGATTTTGTGATGATGACCAGCAGAATGAACAGGACCAAAACGGCAGCTGGGCTTTTGAATGCATCGCCATATCCAGCTTCAGACATTGTTCATACCCCCTCTCGTTGATTCTACCCTACTTTATGAATCTAATCGTTGAGATGTTTGGACGGGTAGTATATTTGTGCTGATGCTAGGGTGGGTCTAGTAGATTTATAAATACGGCTGCCAGGGAGCGAACGCAACTGCCCTTGGGACTCGAATCCCGAAGCGCCCCCATTCCATCCCAGCTTGTTTAGTTCTTTTTAGGCTGGTTGGGGGATTTGGCTTTCAAATCACGCGATCATGTCGACGACAAGGAGACTGCAGCCTATTTTATATGGACAGGTGCCCTTTTATCATTCAAAGCATATTGTAGAGTATGACAAAAAGGAGGCACACCATGCTACACAATCAATCTTATATGCCACAATCGGCTGTTATGCCTGAGCATTACCAACAGATGCAATCAAGCCCGAGCCAGGCTAATTTGGGACCTCAAGCTTATGAGCAGCCTGCTCCTTCCCCCTATCATAACAGCGTTGATTCTGGTCAAATTCAATCCCTTCCTTACATGCACGACTATCACCACATGCACGACTATCACCCCATGCATGATTTCCACCCGATGTATGGCTGTCACCCCATGATGGATGGCTATTACCCCATGATGGACGGATGCCACCCGATGTATGATTACCACCCGATGATGGACGGATGCCACCCGATGTATGACTACCACCCGATGATGGACGGATGCCACCCGATGTATGATTACCACCCGATGATGGACGGATGCCACCCGATGCATGATTACCACCCGATGATGGATGAAATGTGGGATGAGCATATGTTCCACGATTACTACCATCCTCTTTACGATGGATGGGAGTTCGAATCCTACGATTATCATCATGCTTGGCTGCATCCTATGACGTATATACATCCTCATCCTCATCACTTCTGTGTCCCCGTTCCTTGCCAACCGGCTGGCGAATCGCAGAAGAAGGCGGCCTATCAACAACCCTAAGTTCAACTAAAAAAGGCAGTTTGACTGGCAATGACATTCAATCTGCCCTTTTTATCTCAACATCCATTATGGTGCCAGACTGCCCTCAAGCCTCGAACGGCTCCTGCATGGGCCGATCGGGATTTGGATCAGGCTCGTTTGTCCGAGCGGGGCCAATCCATAAAGCTCATTCATGGAATTGACATCAAACCCTAGCAGCGGACGCCCCTCCATTCCGGATGCACAAGCAGCGAGCAGCAAGCGCTGAACCAGCATTCCCGCTTCCATTTGCAGAATCCGATAGCCGCGATAGCCAAGCTCGGCATGAAGATGTCCCCGATCGCCCGCCACATGAAAGCTCAGCGGAACCTGGAATAAGTTCACGTTATCCAAAGACATCGCATCCTGAAGCCGCGGCCTTTGATCTCCAGCCTTAACAAGCTGCAATGCATGCGCCATGCCATCATAATGATAGGAACCATCGCGAATTCCTTCAACGCCATAAAAGCAGCCATACAGCTGTACGCGGGACATCGGACTCTGGATTGAACCGTCCAGATCGTTTCGATAGCGATAGGAGCTCATGGTCTCTTGCAATAGTGCCGCCAAATCAGACTGACTCACTGGTTTCAATACAAATTCATTTTCCGGCGAGTAACGCTGCCTGCAAGCCTCTGCCAAATCATACGTGAGCCTATCTATTTGAGGCAAAAAATGACCCTCGTCTTGATGGACGGCCTGTTGCTCTCTTCCCAGCTGTTTGAATGAAAGGGCGGAATCCATTATGGATGCTTCGTTCAGCTTGGTCAGCATGGGATAGTCCGATACTTTTTTTTGAACGTACATAGTGATCGTGCTTAAGGATCGGAAGCTCGCTGCATAATTCGGCTGAAGACATCCGATTATTAGTGCTGATGTCATGGCGGAACCATTCCATGGTTGAATCTGCCGCAAGCGGAATTACAGCGTATACACTCTCCTCTGCCTCCGACAATCCAAGCAAATGGTTGACGGCACGGTCAAGAAACTGAAAATACACTCCCGTCTCAAAGTCGAAGCGCTTCGCCACCTCGAGCAGCTGGCCTATTACCAGACCTGCGTCCAGTCCCTGCAGACGATACGAGAAATTATCGTATTTATAAAAGTTTTTCCAAAATAAAGTGGATACAAAAACAGCTGCGAAGCAGCCCGTTACGTCGCAACGATCGCCTAGAGCCTTGCCTACATAGGAATCAAATCGACCTTCACGCAATAAAATCAACCGATGATGAGCCGCATCATAATGATAAATACCGTCCGGAATTTCCTCCAGCTTCAAATACAGGTAAATTTCGCTCGGATACAGCCCTCCGCCTGAAGGGACAAACCGTCTGCAAAGCTGCAAGGAGCTTTCCCATTGTTCCCCCGTATATTGCTCAACAACAGATTGACTAAGCTGTGCCAGACCGAAGGTATACCATAGAAGATACCCGATATTCCGAATTGTCGGCTTCCCATCGCCTTGGTTGCCCGTTAGCCTCAGCGGCACATCCGAAGCGAGCGAAAATACGGGCAAATGACGATACAGCTTATACGGCAGAGGCGCGTTCTCCCAATCAACCTCCGCATCCTGCGGCTTGGTTTTGTCAGGCTCGCATTGCAATTGGTGCAAAAATGCCTTCAGGCTCATTTCTCCTCCTCCTAATTCCCAGCACGAGGAAACCAACGCATACGAGAAGAAGCTTCTTATGGAAACGGATGCGGATAACCATTAAGCTGCTCCTGCTGAAGCGGTTCCTTTACATAACCGAGCTCTGCCGGTATTCGCAGCACCCGTTCCAGGCCAGTCAAGCGGACAAGATGATGGCCGAACGTCATGGGAAGCATGCCGGGAATGAGCACCTTCACACAATGAAGTCCGTTTCTCAGCGTTTCCGGCGTCGTTTGATCGACAACGATCACCTCGAGATTCAGCTCGCTGAATGTTTGCAGAATAAGATTCAATTCATCGGTCAAATCTGCATGCCATGCTTTTGGTTTAAACGCTTCTTGGAAGGAGATCACGGGACGATCAGGATCGAGCAGGAAATTCAGACGTTCTTCTGCTTCCTTCAAGCTGTACAGCATGGAGTGGTCTTCCATTTGCCGAACGAGAAAAGGATCATGCAGCATTTGCTCGTACTGCTCGCGGTTCGCCTCCAGCTTTTCGTTGAAAGCAAGCAGCATGCCCGCAATCTCATGAATGGCGCCCTTTGCCGCCCTCACAGGATCAGGATGCGCGCCGGCGGCGCAAATCATATTTACGCCTTGATCCGTCCTGTTTTTGGCAAGCGCCCACACGCTTGGAATGCCGTGCTCCATCGTCGAATCGAACAGATGCACCTCATACCCGAAAACATCGCGCAGCCGCTCCACCATCAGATTCATTTCCAAATCCCCTGTGGAACAGGGATCCAGCGGAACGAGCGGCAGCTGCGCGTACCACGTCATCAGAAACGAATCCCGCTCGACAACCTCCAGGATGCCGTAAAAGATGGCTTCCTCCAAGCTTCCTCCCAAAGCGCAGCCGTTGGAGGTTTCATATACAAATCCGTGGCCGCAGCCGGAGCTGTAATAAGCGAGCCGTTCCGGCACGAGAATAGGCTTCTCCTGAAGGAACGAATATCCCCACACCCAGTCGATCTTCCGGTCTGGATCGAAGGGTTGAAACGGAAAATCGGGCCGCTCATACTGCGCCGCGTCATGGAATCCTACTCGAGCGGGGTTCAGCGCCGACTCTGTTAACTGATTGAAGCTGTCATGAACCGCCGTCTTCTTTCCTCGCGGCGATATGCCGCAATAACGTTCCAAACCTTCCAATATCGCCGTCATTTCACTGTCCGCAAAAGAATGTGTGAGCCCTGCGCAGCCTTCATCCCCTGAAAACATTGGTAAAACAATGCTGGCGTCAGCAAATGGCGAGATGAGGTCGATCATTTTTGCATTCAAAAAACCGCTGCGATTGTCCAGATAATCATGGGAAAGCACGGCCTTCAATTCCTCCATCGAACGGGTGCGGTAGCTGTTCCCGCTGATTTTCGGGCTGGACTGCAGCTTTATTCGCGAAGCTGTGGCAGAGTCATCCGGTATTCCCCCGCATACGGCACACAGCGGATCCGGCAAATAAAAATGAGCTGAGCTATGGAGCGATTGCAAATGGACGAGCTTGATATGATTCTCAACTTGAGCCGTATTTGAGGCAAGAAAGGTATGGACTTCTGCTGCAATCAGATGAGCCATATGCCATAGCCCGCTGCGAGAAGACCATATATCGGAGAAAACTTCCCCTTGCCTAATAAAGTGCTGCAGCTCCCACATGTCCTTCCGATCGTTCCCAGCCATTAAAAGCCGCAAATCAGCGCATTGCGAGCAGCCTGCTTTCCCAGGAACGACAAGCGGGCCGATGACGCCTTCGCCAAAGGCTACAAAACCGCGCAGCCACGGTATACCGGATTGCTTGAATAGTTCCTCTGCCTTAAGATGCGAGGCTGAATCGCAGCCGTCGCTAAGCACGAGCGCAAGATCAGCCGTTTCGGGCAGCTCGGAATCCATATTGTTCACTCTTGCAAGCTGACAGCTTGCAGACAATAGATCGTTTACATAGTCCGCAAGCTGACCCGCGCCAACAACCGCCACAGTAGCGCTCACGCTTCAACCTCCTCTCGAAGCGAGATGCCGTATACTCCGGCCAGCTTCTCTTTCAAAAAAGGCTCTGGAGTCAAGTCAAATACGAGCAGAAGCTTGCGGCTGCGGTTCAAATGCCGCACAGCAGCCTGCAAAACCTCCCGATGCTTCAATGGGTCGCAGGCAGGGATTGAAATCGAGTCCATTGCAGCTTCCTTTACATGTATGGAAGACATATGATGCCCTTTCCCCGCCAATGGATCCGCTTTGTTTTGAGCATCCAGCAGGGCAGTCATGAGCACGCTCCGCAGCGCCCGGGTTACATTGAGATCAGCGGCATCGTACCAGCGGCCGTTGGCTTGCAGCCACACAACAGGAAAACCGGATACTGCCTCGCCCAGTCCGAACGTTGGCGATTCTTGCATCGCAGTCAAGGCGTTGATATAGTAACGGCATCGCTCATCCTCTACCTGGCTCAGCTTCACCAGCTTTATAGACGGTGTGCGAGCTTCGTATGCCTTGATCCGGGCATTCATCAAATACTTTTGCAAGGCGCGGCAAACGCCCTCCTCCATCGTCTCGCCGGCACCTACGCTTGTGATCTTATCGAAGCCTGGAACGTCGGATAGTCCGCTTTCCTCATAAGCCTGATCGGTCTGCACATTCGCCGCCATACGCGACACATAAGCTTCGATTCCGCTGAGACCCGCTTCCCTGCGAGCCTCTTCATGCGTATAACCGTTACAAATCTTTTCAGGAAGAAGAAGCGCAGGGCCGACGGACAGCGGATCGACAGGCTGTACACGGCACTGCGATAGCGGAAGCTGCCTCAGCTCCCCTTCCTCCCATAGATGGAAGAGGCCTGTTTCCGTTGATGTCAGCTGACTGAAGAAAGGCAGCAGTTCACTAGAACCCCGTTTCTCTGGATCCGCTCCTGCTTGCAGCTCGACAGCTTCGATCCTCTCGATGAATCGTCGACCATCAGCCAATGGATGAGGAAGAAACGAATGCCAATTCCCTTCCAGCGTTTCTAGATTAAGTAGAAACAGCTTATTGTTTTTCTCCGGTTTTGTTACTTCTGCTGCTGTTTTCAACCATTCGAAGACGATAACGTTAGCGAGCAGCGATTCCGCAATGGACGAAGCAGCGTGAATATTTGCATCCTTATAAACGGCAGAATGATGGACTCTGCGCCATGCCGATTCCCAATCACCCTCCGAATTCGAATACGAGAGCGGAACCGCCAGACCAGCCTGCCCAAAAATAACAGCCGGCAGCAGCACCTTGTTTTTTTGTCTGCAACTTTCATTAAGCAATCTCAGCTCCGGCTCTCCTTCTTGATCCGAGACGAACAATACCGCATCATAAGGCTCTACAATCGAAGACCAATCCACCCCCCCGTCCTTCGGCAAGCTGATCTCGTCCACCTTGACCTCTGAATCCAACTTGCGATAATGCTGCTCCAGCTCCAAAATCCGTTTTCGGTCCGCCGTTTCCGAGTTCAGGCTCAGCAAGCCGAATTGCGGCAATCCGGACTCGAATAATGATTTGACAAGCGAAACCAAAAAAGTGCCAGCTCCAACAACAAGCACGCTGGACTGACGATACAATTGAAATCGATATGCGCCTGACCCGTCAAAGCTGTCCAAAAATTCAATTTGAGAACCATAGTTCTTCACAATACGCTCTTCCAGCTGATGGGGGCGATCCTGACTTACATCTTGGACATAACCGTTCGCATACAATACTTTTGCAATCTCATAAACATGATTGCGGTATTGTTCCGGCAATCCGTCCGTTAAATCATGCATCGTATGCTCGCCGTTGAATACAGGCATCAATTTTTCAATCCATTGACCAATCGTGCTGCCTTCCATCCGAAATGAACCGATATTGTTGCGGAAATAGACGCTTCCGTCCGAGCTGGGGAGAAAAAAAGTATCTCCTCTCACTTTAAAGCGCGTAGAAGGATCCAAATTTCATTCCTCCTTAGGATGAAATCCAACTTTTCATAAGAAATGAGGTCCTTTATAAGGGTATGTAAGGCTATTTGTCCGTCATGCCAGCACATGCATAGAAATAAGACACCCCTGCAACCCAAAAGCGTTTGCAGAGATGTCTTGAACCTTCATTTAACGCTATAGCCGCCTTATTACCGGCAACGGGCGCAGCCTCCGCAGCGGGCGCAGCTCCGCAGCGGGCACAGCGGGCACATCCGGCGCAGCCTCCGCAGC
>NZ_CBRA020000056.1:0-3037 GCF_000469945.2 Paenibacillus sp. P22
CTCCGCACCCAAAAGCGCATTTCGCTCCAGGGCGGAGCAAAGGCTCAGCTCGGCGTCGACATGACGACCGTCTTCGTGCAGGAGGAGTTCGCCCGCATCGCGGAGCTTGCAAAGGAAACGCTCGCCGCCATGGAATCCGGGGATACGCTTCGCACGCAGCTGTCCGTGCTGAAAAAGCTGACGAAGTCGAATCCGGCCAATACGGTGCAGCTGAAGCGCCGCATTGCTTCGCGCGTCATCGAAGCGGAGCGCTACGTTCCTTAATCGGGCAGGAAATGGGGTGAACGGCATGTCAAACCGGCCATGGCTCAGCCATTATCCCGCCGAAGTACCGCCGACCTACGACTATCCGGACCAGAACCTGGCGGAATTCCTGGTCCAGACCGCCCGCAAGCATCCAAAGCGCACCGCGCTGGAATTCATGGGCGCCCGCATCTCCTACGAGAATCTGTTGGATCAAACGTACCGCTTCGCGAACGCCATGAACGGGCTCGGTCTCCGCAAGGGAGACCGGGTCGCGGTCATGCTTCCCAACTGCCCTCAGGCCGTCATCGCCTATTATGGCGCGCTGCTCGCGGGAGGCATCGTCGTCATGACGAATCCGCTCTATATGCCTCGGGAGCTGGAGCATCAGCTGACGGACAGCGGGGCGAAAATCATCGTCACCTTGGATCAGCTCGTCGGCCGCGTGAAGCAATCGATGGCCAAACAGCCGATGGAGCGGATTATCGTCACTTCCGTAGCGGATTATCTGTCTTTTCCGAAAAATCTCCTCTATCCGATCAAGGCCAGGAAGGACGGCACGCCGATTCCTTCGATCGACTATGACGGCGAGGAGCTGATTTCGTTCCGCAAGCTGCTGAAGCAAGCGGAGCCCAAGCCGGCCGGAGTGCCGATCGACGCGCGCAACGATTTGGCTCTGATTCAGTATACGGGCGGTACGACGGGATTCGCCAAGGGCGTCATGCTGACCCATCGCAATCTGATCGCCAATACGATCCAGTCCAAGCTGTGGAACTACAGGGCCGGCGGCCCGGAAGAGCGCTATCTCGCCGCGCTGCCCTTTTTCCACGTCTTCGGCATGACCGTCCTGCTCAACCTGGGCATCCTGAACGGATCGACGCTTGACCTGCTCCCGAGGTTCGAGATCAAGCAGGTGCTCCGAGCGATTGCCAAAAAAAAAAGCTACTGTCTTTCCAGGCGCGCCGACGATGTACATTGCCGTCATCAATTATCCCGATATCAGGAATTATGATCTTTCCTCGATCAAAGCCTGCATCAGCGGGGCAGCCTCGCTGCCGCTCGAGGTGCAGGAGAGATTCGAGCAGCTCACCGGAGGCAAGCTGATCGAAGGGTATGGCCTTACGGAGGCGTCGCCGGTCACGCATGCCAACAATATTTGGGAGAAACGCAAGCCGGGCTCCATCGGCATTCCATTCCCCGATACGGAAGCCAAGATCGTCCATCCCGATACCGGGGAGGATGTCGAGCCCGGCGAGATCGGAGAGCTGATCGTCCGCGGGCCGCAGGTGATGTCCGGCTATTGGAACCGTCCCGAGGATACGGCGGTCACGATCAGGAACGGCTGGCTCTATACGGGCGATCTCGGCCGGATGGACGCGGACGGCTATTTCTTCATCTTGGACCGGCGCAAGGATCTCATCATCGCGGGAGGGTATAATATCTATCCCCGAGAGGTGGAGGAGGTGCTCTTCGAGCATCCCGACGTCGAGGAGGCGATCGTCGCCGGCATCAACGACCCTTACCGGGGAGAGACGGTGAAGGCCTATATCGTGCTCAGAAGCGGAGCGAAGGAGGATCCTCAGGCGTTGAAGGCGTTTTGCAAGGAAAGGCTTGCCGCCTACAAAGTGCCCAAGGCGTACGAATTCCGCGCGGCGCTGCCCAAGACGCTCGTAGGCAAGGTGCTGCGGCGCAAGCTGATCGAGGAAGAGCAGGAGAAGGAGAAGGAGAAGGAGAAGGAGAAGGAGAAGGAGAAGGAGAAGGAGAAGGAGAAGGAGAAGGAGAAGGAGATGGAGAAGGAGAAAACGGCAAAGGACTGAAGCGCCGTCTGAAAGGAGAACGCCGGATGGACAACAACTTGGAAGCGGATTCATCGATCCTGGCCAAACAAATGGCGATCTGGGAGGAAGCGGCGAAAGAATCGTTCTGGGGCTTTCTGGGCGCCGAGATGCAGCAGCTGGAAAACGGCAGATGCGTCGTCTATCTCGATGTCCAGCCGCATCATATGAATCTGATCGGCATTCTGCATGGCGGGGTCTATGCGACGCTGATCGATTCCGCGATGGGGATGGCCGCGATGGCGGCCCATCCGGAGACGGCTGTCGTGACGACGAACCTGAACCTCAATTATGTCTCGCCGATCAGGGAGGGACGGCTGATCGTCTCGGCCGAGATCGTCCATCAATCCCGCAAGATGATCAGTACGCAAGCGTACGCCCGCACGGAACAAGGGGACTTATGCGCCTTCGGCACCGGTACCTTCCGCGTGCTCGGCAAGTAGGCTGCCCGCATCGATTTTACCGCTTCTGCCGCCGCAGAAGCGGTTTTTGCGTTAGCTTGAGCTTATTGCAGGTAGCAATGAGCAGAAAAAAACCGTCTAACTCGGAGCGTCTGTGGCAGAAGCAGCCAAATAAGCAGAAAAAAATCGTCTTACTCGGAGTTTCTGGGGCAGAAGCGGCCAAATAAGCAGAAAAAATCGTCTTATTCGGAGCTTTTGGGGCAGAAGCAGCCAAATAAGCAGAAAAAATCGTCTTATTCGGTGTTTCTTGGGCAGAAGAGGCCAAATAAGCAGAAAAAATCGTCTTACTCGGAGCTTCTGGGGCAGAAGCGGCCAAATAAGCAGAAAAAATCGTCTTACTCGAAACTTTTGGAGCAGAAGCGGCCAAATAAGCAGAAAAAATCGTCTTACTCGGAGCTTTTGAGGTAGAAGCAGTCAAATAAGCAGAAAAAATCGTCTTACTCGGAGCTTGTGGGCAGAAGCAGCGAATAGCAGAAAATCGTCTATTCGGACGCTTTG
>NZ_CBRA020000057.1:0-10359 GCF_000469945.2 Paenibacillus sp. P22
CTCAAGCTGTACAAAAGGCAATGTCATCGGCGCCKGCATCCTTTGCCTGAACACGAAGAACGAGCCGACCGCCATCCATCAGGTTTCTACCGGAACGCTGAACGCATCCTTGGTACATCCGCATGAGACTTTTAAACTAGCAATCCTCGCGAATTCCGCTTCAATCGTCGCTTGCCACAACCATCCTTCCGGGGCGTTTGCAAGACAGCGGATGCCTGCTTGGTATCGATCTTCTTGACCACATCATACTCGGAAACGGTAATTTCGTAAGCCTGAAGGAACGGGGACTGATGTAAATGCACAGTCCCATATCCAATGTAAACCAGAAATCATCGAAGTGAGGAAAACAGCTACAACCAAGGAGGAACTGAACATGGATATTAACCAGCAAACAAACGAGCAAGATCTGTTCATTGACGTTCTTGGCGACATGATCTGCCAGCTTATCAAAGAAGAGAATCAGCGACGCTTTGCTTTCTGGGAGCAGTTTATGAAAGACATTGGCGCACGGCGTATCGCGTAGAGACAATCCGGTGGGTATTGAACTGACATCCCTTGTCGACCTGTACCTTCGTGTCTCCACCGATAAGCAAGTCGACGGATACAGCCTGGACACCCAGAAGGCAGCCCTGCTAAACTACTGCCGAAAAGCCCAAATCAAAGTGTACAACATCTACGTTGACGCCGGAGTCTCTGGAAAATCTATCGAAAACCGACCGGAAATACTCGAACTGCTTAAAGACGCCAAGAACGGCTGCTTCGGTCAAGTCTTGTGCCTGCGGCTGAGCCGGATCTCTAGAAGACTAGCCGATCTCCTGCACATCGTCGAACTGCTGGATCAGCAAAATGTCAAGTTGCACAGCTTGACGGAAGATCTCCAGACGGACACCCCGGTGGGCAAGTTAGTCTTCAAGATGATCGACGCAGTGGCGGAAAACGAGCGGCGGAAAATTCCCAGAACGTAAGCCTCGGCATGCAACCGCGAAACAGGCTCGGCAAGTGGAATGGCGGCAATCAAGTGCTTGGGTACTGCTGGATTCCCGATGACCAGCACCAAACGGCACAAATCGTCCCCGAAGAAGCCGATCTGGTTAGATCCATCTTCGAATGGTAAGCCAGCTGCCTCGGTCTAAAGGTCATCGCTAACCGACTGAACACCAACAGCTACCGTACCAAGCGTGGTAAGAAATTCTACTCCGTCTCCGTACGTGGTTTGCTGACAAACGTGAATTACATTGGGAAAATTACCTATCGCGATGACAAGGGAGTGCGTGAGCTTGAATCCATCGGTTCTCTTGATCTCTGGGAAAGAGTCCAGGATCGGCTTACCGAATAATCCCATCCACCGACCAAGCTCACCTCTCGCCACTCCCCGCTGACAGGGCTGCTCAAGTGTCCGTCCTGCGGGAGCGGTATGGTCCCTGCCCATGTCACGCGCAAACGCAAGGACGGTACGAGTAAGGTCAATCATTATTACGTTTGCAGCCGCTACAATTCTGGCGGTCGCGCGTTCGCGGGACGACTGAACGACCTGAACAAGGAGCTAGACGCCGAGCTCACCCGCCGATCGAAGCTGCAGTTGGAGCTTCGAGACAATCAGGCCGAACCTGTCTCCTACGAGATCGTGCGCTCCCTGATGGACAGGTTCGACGCCCTGCTTCGTCACTCGCCGTTGCCGCAGCGCAAGACCCTGTTACACCTCATCGTGAAGCGGATCACGCTGGACAAAAGAAAGCGCGTCGGCAGCGTCGAGCTCGCCTTCAACGAGGAGACCGAGAAGCATTTTTTAAGCGTAGCCCCTTCCGCTGAACCGATAGCTGAAGTGGCTTTTCCTTTGTCCGGAAAAGCCCAAAAAAGTCAAAAACCGACTAGATATTACGATCTGAACACCGCATCAGCCTAGGATAATAAATCAGAATCCAGTTAGTTTTATTGCATTCAATGCTTCCATCTCAGTCGTCTCATAAAGAACCCCCGTAGCATTGAGTACGGTCAACCAAACCTTATATTCAGCTAATTTCTGCATTCCGCCGATGTAGCAATTCTTAACCAGCGCAAATAGTGAGTCGGAATGACGGTGACGAAGGCCTGTTTCCTTAATAATTTCAAGTTTCTTCAGCCCGTCACCCTGAGGTGTTACAGAAACATAGTCCCAAGAGTTACTTTGAACACCATTGTCCTCAAAAGTTTTTCGGTATGAGTACGACATATGTCCACCATTGACTTGGTTAATAGCCGTCAACAATTCCTCTGCCAAAATAGCTTCAGTAGTCAACATTGTCACAGGCGGTCGATCTTCAAATGGGTGTCCGCCGTGCCCGATTCCAATGTCTGTCTTTATACCCTTAGTCAAAGCGCTGTAGACATACTTTATGCAGTTCTG
This sequence comes from Paenibacillus sp. P22, assembly GCF_000469945.2. Taxonomy (NCBI): domain Bacteria; kingdom Bacillati; phylum Bacillota; class Bacilli; order Caryophanales; family Paenibacillaceae; genus Paenibacillus; species Paenibacillus sp. P22. The sequence goes on from NZ_CBRA020000057.1 coordinate 2,384, forward strand.
CTGCCAAAGCAAAGGGAAGTTCTCGCTAGTGAAGCACGAAAAGTAATCGTATAAGAATTTCAATTGATTTCTACAAGCATTTTGTGCTTCCATCAAGAGCCGATAGCCATCTACTGTCATTACCCGATTATGTTTTGAATCTCTAAAGCGAGGAAAATAATCATCGCTTTTTGAGCGTTCTTTTGAGGAGAGCCCCCCAAGTAAGTTTGTAAGAAATTCAACAATTAAATCTGAGGAAATAGACTCTTCTTGAATGGTTGTCGACAACTTAGCCTCCAAACCCGTCAGATCCTCTGCTTGAAATGCCTGACAAATCTTCTCCCCAAACCGTTGCTGGAACATAATTTCGGACTGGCTGTTCTTTTTCTCCTTCATGATGGGGATGCCCAACACCGATTCCGCTGGCTGTAAAACGTCCAATGAGGATTCAATAATGCGGCTCTTAAGTCCAGTAAAGCATTCCTCAAACCGCTTCATAGCCCTTTCAGCTGCCCCTTGCATTTGGCTATATTCATCCTCATCATCACAACTCGAGTTTGTCCGATATAAGAAACAAGCCTTACTAGATGCAACAAGCGGTGCCATTGCCTCAACCAGTGTTACAAAGCTTTTGTTAGCTTCAGCCATACCACTATCAGCTAATACAAATAATACAAGGTCTGCCTTCTCAACTGGAACCACCCCATAGTTTTCAGCAACTCCAGGAGTATCGGTTATAATTAGATAGTCCAGACTGTTGGTGCGCATGATCCGTCGGGCAAACTCACTAGCAGGCGAGAATATTTCAATATAATGATAGTGTTCTCCCTTCTCCCCATTCCATCCATTTTGACGACACTCTCTGAGATAATTATTTACCTCGTCTAGAAACCGAGTCAGTCTTTCAGGTGTTAGAGGAGACTTCATGCCATTCATTGTCTCGTCGGTTGAATGGAAAACGGCAAAACCCTCATCCAGGCTTTCCCAGATTACGTTTTGCACCTCACATTGTGTGAAGTCATCGCCTTCACGACTACATGCAGTGCGATAGCCATATGTATCACTTGAAAACATTGAAATGAGAAAGCTTTTTCCTACACGAGGACGACCGCAAACAGCTAAAACTTTGTAACGCCCTGACTTAGGATTAGGCAAAGAACGACGTACTCCTTCACGCCCATGTACCCTCATCCACGACTCCACCTCACTAATGTGAAATAGAGGGGTAGCGGTTAGCTTCTTAATAGGTTCGGGGAAATCATCATATCGGGTCCGCAAATTTGATAAGCCTGCAGTACTCATTCCTAACAGTTCAGCAATTTCCTTAGCTCCGGCAATTTCAGATAATCGTATGGTATCCATCAACATCATCCCCTCTGATCATCACTCACTATTTTTTGTGAGTGATGTTAACGGAAATATAAATAATTACTCACAAGTTGTCAACATGCGAACTTGAACTTATTTTTGATGCCTAAAGATTTTCAGGCCTCATATCTTGGACAACAGCAAACAACCTCTATCCACTTTGCACTGAAATTGCTTTCTTTTTACGAAAATAAAAATAAAACCCGTTTTCCAGCGTGGGATAACGAGTTTCTAATCCAGAAGATTATCTTGGCATTCTCATCTCAACAATTAATCTGTAGCAGAAAGAAGCACGCCCACTTGCACAATGTTCTTACTCCGATTTCCACCTACTCCTCGGGAAAACTTTCCACACCCAGCACGCGACAAATACTTAAAATTTCGCTCTACTTATGGTACGGTTCCCCCCGGTTAATCTTCACTGCCCGGTACACCTGCTCCGTCAGCACCAGCCTCATCAGCTGATGGGGCAGCGTCATCCGGCCGAAGCTCATGCGCTGCTGGGAGCGCCGCAGCACCTCGTCGGACAGCCCGTGGCTGCCGCCTATGACGAACACGACATGGCTGGTCCCGTAAGTGCCCAGCCGGTCCAGTTCACGGGCAAGGTCCTCGGAGCTCCAGAGCGCTCCGTCGATGGCCAGAGCGATCACATGCGCGTCCGGCTTGATCTGGGTCAGGATTCGCTCGCCCTCCTTGGCCTTCACGATCGCAACCTCTGCGTCGCTGAGCGTGTCGGGAGCCTTTTCGTCCGCAACCTCGATGACCTGAAACTTCAAATAAGGCGCCAGACGCTTCGCATACTCCGCGATTCCCTGCACCAGGTACTTCTCCTTCAGCTTGCCGACCCCAACGATCTGTACGAGCATAATTCCTCCTCTATATCCTCGCTCGAATGACCAAGCGCGATTGTCCTCACCGGGAACTTCCTTCTGCCGCTATCATACCGCAAAGCGGCTCCGAACCCTAGTCTCGACCGGCGCAAGGACAGAGAGAAACCTCCCTCCATTCCGCTGAGATGCTTCTCTTTCCCACCCTTTCCTCCAAGCCCGATTTGCAACACGAAAATTACTCGGATTTTGTCGGAATTTGCGTACAAGTCAAGGGATGTCGCGGTATAATTCGAGGAAGATCGCGTTCGACGGAGGAATCTATGAAACCGCTTCGTTTCCTTTACACCTTGGCTACTCTTGTTGTCGCAGCAGTCATTCTGCTGTCATGGCCTGCGATGAGCTGGGCTTCTACGCCGCAAGCCCCCCTGGACCGCTGGCAGGTCATGCCGATCGCAACGGAAGAGAAGAACGGAGCCTCCCCTCCCGCCAGCGGCTCCTGGGAGGAAGCCGGCACGGACAATACGCTTGTCGAGCTGCCCGATGGCGCCAAGGGCGTCTGGATTCGGCTGCAGGTGCCGGCGACAGATGCCTGGCGTCGGCCCGGCCTGCTTGTAGGGCGCATGTATGGGCTGGAGATGCAGGTCTACCAACGCGGAGAGCTGCTGTATGAGTCCCGGCGCGGCTTCGAGTTCGATCAGACCCGGCTGCTGCTGCCGCTCGACGTATCCGATCGGGGAACCGAGCTGGATGTACGCATCGTGACGACGGCCGGGAGAGCCGGATTCCTCTCTTCCGTACGGCTCGGGGAATTCGACGATCTGGAGAAAGGCTACATCCGAAAAGAGCTGCCGAGCCTGCTGCTCGGCGTCTCGGTCGTTTTTCTGGCGCTTCTGATGTTCGTCTGCTCCAGCTTCCTGAGCAAGCGTCAGCGCAGCTTATGGATTTCGCTCTGCGTCATCGCGCTTACGGCAGGCATTCTGATCGCAGCCTACTCTCCGCTGCTGTACCTGTATTATCCATCGGCAGGGCCCTTCTTCCTGGCGTTGTTCGAGCTGTCTCTGTACACGATGTTCCCTGCACTGGGCTACTTCGTCAACGAGACGTTGGAGCGGAAGTCTCCCCGGTTCCTCCGCTTCAGCCGGTGGCAGGCCTGCTATTCGGCTTTCGGCATTGCCGCCTACATCGCCTACAAGCTGTCGGACGGCAAGCTCTACAGCTTCTACTCGATTGTCTCGGTCATTGCGATCGGCCTGCTGATGCTGGTGCAGCTGCTCTGGATCTCCTTCCTGTCGATCGCCCACGGGCGGCGCGGCGACCGTCAAGCGCGAGTGCTGTCGGCCGGTCTGCTCGCTTTTGCCGGCTCCAGCGCCACCGATTTGATTTTGTACTACGCCAGCGGCAAAAGCTATGTGCTTTTTCTCTGGAAGCTCGGCGTGGTGGCCTTCATCTTTTCGCTTGTCGTCATCCTCTCCCGCCGCGTTTCGTCCGACTACAAGACGCTGCTGTCCTACTCCCACCAGCTGGAGCTGTTCAACCTGAGGCTGGAGCGGACGGAGAAGATGAAGATCATCAGCGACCTGGCCGCATCCGTGGCGCATGAAGTGCGCAATCCTCTGCAGGTCACGAGAGGCTTCCTTCAGCTCCTCGCCAAGAAGGACGACGCCAAAAGCCAAAGCTACATTACGATCGCCGTCAGCGAGCTGGACCGCGCCGCCGAGATTATTACCGACTTCCTCACCTTCGCCAAGCCTGAGCTTGAGGTCGTCTCCCGAATCGAGATATCCGAGCTGCTGGAGCAGCTGGATCTGATCATGAGACCCCATACGTCTATGAACGGGGGAAGTCTGGCGATCTACTCCGAGGAAGGGCTCGCGATCATGGGCAGCGCCTCCAAGCTGAAGCAGGCACTGATCAATCTCATCAAGAACAGCGTGGAGGCGCTCGGGGAGGACGGATTGATCGAGCTGACCGCTTGTGCAGAAGGCGGAGAGGCCGTGCTGCGGATCAAGGACAACGGAGAGGGCATGGACGAGGAGCAGCTGTCTAAGCTCGGGGTTCCTTACTTTTCGACCAAGTCGAAAGGAACAGGACTCGGAACGATGGTCACGATGAGGATCATCGAGGTCATGAATGGCAGCATCACCTTCAAAAGCCAAAAAGGAAAGGGAACCGAAGTGACGATTCGGTTCCCCCTTGTGCAGCAGCTCGCTTCGGAGCTGACAGCCGCTTCTATATTACCAGACTAGCTCGACGTTGCCAGCCGCGTCAACGGAATCCTCCGGTTTCGGCGGCACCACGAGGTAGAAATGCTTGTCCGCTTCTGCCACGGCCGTGAGCTGGATGTCATCCGGCAGTTCAACGCCGAATGCTTCCTTGATGGCGGCTTTGGGATCGGCAAGCAGCTGCTTTTTGAAGGTTTCGTCCTTCCATGCTTTTTGAATGATCTGCACTTTCAACGATTGGGATGAGCGGCGGCCATAGTTCATGCCGGGCTGAATGTGCCGGGAGAAGCCTCATTCGTGCGGCAAGCTTCTGGCGAGCCATAGGAGACAATAGGACCGACACGAAAGAGGAGCCCCTTCCGGGACTCCTCTTTGCTTTGCGGACCGTCCGCAGGAAGAATGCACGGCCATACCGGACGGTCATGGATACGCGATGCCCGAATCCGGCATCGCCGCCAGACCTTTTTTCTCCATCGCCGCCAGCTGCTCCAGCAGCATGATGCCGCTCAGCTGGGTGCTCAGCGTCACTCTTTCCTCCGGCGGCTCCGACCAGCACGTGCTGAACACCTGGCGCCGGGGATCGCGTCCGCGGCTCCACAGCGAAGAGGCTTGAGCTTCCAGCAGGCGGGTTATGGCCGTCTCCTGTGGAGCTACGGCAACGAGCTCTCCCAAATATCGGACCAGAATGCCCTTGAACAAGCCGCCGTCTCCGTCCCCCTCCTCGGGCAGCAGGCCGCTCGCGGGATGGACCAGCTCCCTCCGCATCGCTTCCGCCGTGCGCACGGCATCCTGCAAATAGCTGCGATCGCCCGTGATCCGATACAGCTCCACGCCGGCGCCGATATAGACGCCCTGGCAGTATGTGAATTTCCAGTCCTTGTCGATCGTCCCGTCGCCGGTGCGGTTCATGCCGTCCCAGACAAAACCGGTCGCAGCATCGACCAGATTGGCTTTCAGCCATTCATAAATTTTGAGCGCCCAGGCCAAATCCTCCGGACGGCCCGATTGCCGGTGCAGCCTTGCCGCCAAAATGGCCGCCGGCGCGTTGGCCGGCGTGTTTTTGTAATCGAGCTGGGATTTCTGCCAGGCGATGCCGCCGCCCATATGGCTGTTCCAGCCGGTCTGGATATCGGCCCAGAGAATGTCGGCCGTCTCCTTGTATTCCTTCCTGCCTGTCGCCTCAAATGCGCGAAGCCAGGCAATAGCCATCCACTCCATATCGTCGTAGAGCTCATTGGGCCAATCGCCGCCATTGCGGCGGACAATGCCGTCATGGAGCTCCGCCAGCCGATCCGCATAGACGGAACTTCCTGTCCGGAGATAGCCGTCTACCAAGGCGTCGACCGCATGAGCCATCCACCAGTAGTGGAAAATGGTGTTGCACTTCCCGTCGGGACATGGAATTTCAATGTCGTACAGTTGAATGGAAGGATTCCAGTACAAGTTTTCCAGCGCCTGCTGCGCCTGCTCGGCACGTTCTGTCCAAGTCATGCTGCTCACTCCCTGTCTTCTTGCAGGCGGGGCGAAAATGCGCTGCACGGCTGCCCGCTCCGAGACTCCCGCGCAAAAAAAGCGCTCCGTCCCCGCCCGCGTCTATCGTCCAGCCGCTCTGCTTGTCACAGTCCGGAGATCTTATCCAGATTCACATAGTTGCTGTTGCCCTTGCTGCTGTCATAACCGATGACGATCGTATTGAAGCCCGCGTTCAGGTTCACGTTAAGCGTCACAGTGCCCCATGTTCCCCAGCCGCCTGTGCTCGGCAGGCTGAGGTTCGCGGCCGCGACAGAGCCGTTGACCGATACATAGCGGGAGGCATTGCCGGCTCCTGCAGCGTAGCGGATCGTGACGGTCCTCGTGGAGGCGCTGTTCTGATTGACATTGAACGTGACGCTCGTTCCGTTCGTGTTCCACCCGGCCAGATACCCGCGGCCCGAGTAGCCGGACTGGACCGCCTCCGTGCCGATTCCGTTCAGCCTGGCGTTTTCGGCCTCGTAGACGCCGTTGCCGGCGATGTAGCCGGTATAGTTGTCGGCCGGAACGAACTGCAGGATCGAAGCGCCCGCAGCTGCCGCCAGGCTCTGCACGTAGCCGCTTCCGGTCGGCGCCGTCCAGTCGCTGCCGATGACGTTGTCCGAGATGCGGCGGTGGTTGTAGGCCTGCGTCGCGTTTTGCTGCAGGAAGTTCAGATACGAGGCGTTGTTTGTAGCGATGCGAAGCTGGTTCAGGTTGCGCGCGAACACCATTTTGAAGCCGGCCCCGTCGTCCTCCCCCTCATACGGCAGCGAATAGGAGAGCGTCATGTTGTTGATGACGTAGTTCGCGGCATTGTTGGCGTCGGTCAGGTAGCTGCTCGTTCCCGTCGCCTGATAGAGGGCCAGCGCCGCCCCCAGGAACGTTCCGTAGTTGTACGTGAAATCCCAGTTCACGGCCGTGCCGCTGCCGGAGCCTTCGATATGGTCGTTGATTTTGCTGCCGGATACGAGCCGGGATTTCAGCCAGGCATACAGCCCCTGGGCTTTCGTCAGATATCCGTTGTCGCCTGTCGCATTTTTCAGCTTGATGGCTGTCATGATCATCGGCGCGTTGGTCGCAACGTTTTTCTGGGGCGAGGTTCCATCCCGCTTCCACCAGATGCCGCCTCCGTACGTGCTGTCGTTGAAGGCATAAATCTGATCGAACAGGAAGGAGGCCCGGTTCCGGTATTCCGCCGTTCCGGTCAGCTCATAAGCCCGCATGCAGGCCAGCGCCCACCAGCCCAGGTCGTCATTGAAGTCATTGGCCATCATGTCGGCGTACTTGGCGTTGAAGCCGGCATATACGTCGTCGATCATCGTCCGGTAGACGGAGCTGTTCGTCCTCTGATAGGCATCCATCACCGTCTCCCAAAGCTGCGCTTCCCACCAGAAGTCGGTATACAGGCCTCCGTTCGGCCCGCTGGCATGCGAGTGGACGGCGTGATCGCTGTTCGTGTAGAAGTATTTGGCGGAGGAATCGTAAAAGGTGTTGATCAGTCCGTTCATGGCCGTGTCGGCATTGGCGGATGTGAACGCGGCTGCCGGCTTCGCTCCGCCGAAGGCAGGCAGCGCCAGCGCAGCCGCAACGACCAGAATCGCGATGCGTTTTCCCAAGATCATGTCCAAGCACTCTCCTTTGGAAAGGGTTCTATTGCTGGCCTCGCATTCGCAAAATCCGCTTTGTTACCCCTTGGTGCCGCTGAACGCGATGCCTTGCACAAAATACTTCTGAAGCATGAGGAACAGCACGAGAATCGGCAGCGTCGCGATCAGCGCGCCTGCCATCATCGGGCCGAAGTCGGTCTGGTGGTTGTACGAGAACGCCTGCAGCCCCATTTGAATCGTCGCCTTCCCGGGATCGTTCAGAATGATCATCGGCCACAGGAAGCTGTTCCAGCCCGCCTGGAATGTGAAGATGCCGAGCGTCGCCAGGGCCGGCTTGGTCAGAGGCAGGTAGATGTTCCAGAAGATCCGGAACTCTCCGCAGCCCTCGATCCGGGSTTGCAGGTTACCCGATGAATATGGAGACGATTTGCCTGCCTTTTGGCCAGCCGCCTTGCCGA